>CAZREZ010000050.1:0-12511 GCA_964599115.1 uncultured Bacteroidales bacterium | reverse complement strand
ACAGGATTTATAACAATAAAAATATTTACGAAACAGGGAAATGGGTGAAGCAGTAGCTTTGAATACAAAGTTTCGGGTTATTTTATTAATATTAGGGGCTAATCAGTTGGGAGTAATTGAATTAACATATAACCTAACGCAGCAAAGCTACAAACAAATTGATTTAAGAACACCGATTAACGATTTTTGATTTTAGAAGTAATGATGAATTATGAATTACTAAATATAAAGTGGTGTAGTACTAAAAGTACAAATAGACAAATCTATACAGCAATTCTAAAATCATCATTCTGAAATTCAATCAATCAAAAATAAATCTGAAATCGTTAATCGTTAATCGGTGTTCGATATTCAAAAAAACATAATAAGTTTGCTAAAAAAACAAAGTTTTACAGGATAATAGTATATAACAATTAACATATAACTAACGATGATAATTATTATTTATTCCCTTCCATCTTTGTCTTAAACACCAAAGCATAAAGCTTCATCTGTTTAATCATTGAAATTAGACCGTTGGAACGGGTTGGTGATAAATGTTCATTTAAGCCGATTACATTAATAAATTTTAAATCGGCACCGATTATTTCGTCAGGAGTATGGTTAGACAAAACTTTTATCAAAAGATTTGCAATACCTTTAGTAATCACAGCATCGCTGTCTGCTGTAAATATTATTTTGCCGTCCTTATATTCGGAACGAAGCCAAACTTTTGATTGACATCCTGAAATCAGATTATTGTTTATTTTATATTTTTGATCTATCAATGGAATGGATTTACCCAACTCAATAAGATAATTATATTTATCCATCCAGTCATCAAAATTTGCAAACTCAGATATGATTTGGTTTTCTATTTCCTGAATAGTCATATTTATCCAAACATTTTTATAACCTGTAAAATTGCCTCAATCAGTCTGTCAATTTCATCCTTAGTATTATAAAACGCAAAAGATGCTCTTATAGTTCCCGGAATTTTAAACCAATCCATAACTGGCTTTGCGCAGTGATGTCCGGTACGAATTGCAACACCCATCTTATCAATAATTATTCCTGCATCATAAGGATGAATATCTCCGATAAGGAATGAAATTACACTTGTTTTATGTTTTGCAGTTCCGATAAATCTTATGCCATTGATTTTTTGCAATTCTTCAGTAGCATAATTAAAAAGTTCGTTTTCATAGACTTCAATATTTTCACGACCAATTTTATTCAGATAATCGAATGCAGCACTTAATCCTAAAACTCCTCCGACATTGGGTGTTCCTGCTTCAAACTTAAAAGGCAATTCATTAAAAGTAGTTTTTTCAAATGTAACATTTTTGATCATCTCACCTCCTGACTGATACGGCGGCATCTCTTCAAGAAATTTCTCTTTTCCATATAATACACCAACACCCATTGGAGCATAAACTTTATGACCTGAGAAACAGTAAAAATCACAATCCAGTTCTTTTACATCTACTTTTAAGTGCGGAATACTCTGGGCACCGTCAATAAGTACCGGAATATTTTTTTCGTGAGCTTTGCTGATAATTTCCTTAACGGGATTAATTGTGCCCAAAGCATTTGAAACATGAGTTATTGCTACCAGTTTTGTTTTGTCAGTTAAAAGTTCCTCAAAAGCATCAAATATTATTTCTCCTTTTTCATTTATTGGGATAATACTAAGCTTTGCTTTTTTCTCTTCACATAAAATTTGCCAGGGAACAATATTGGAATGATGTTCCATCATAGAAATTAAAATTTCATCATCTTTGGAAATAAATTTTTTCCCGAAAGATGAAGCAACAAGGTTTATTGAATCTGTTGTTCCTTTTGTAAAAATTATTTCGTGAGATTTTTCTGCATTAATATATTGCTGAATATTTTTTCTTGCAATTTCAAAAGATTCGGTAGCTTTATTACTAAGATAATGAACTCCGCGATGGATATTAGCATTTTTTTTGGAATAATATTTTGATACAGTATCAATTACCACCTTCGGTTTTTGAACTGTTGCAGCATTATCAAAGTAAACCAAAGCTTTTCTGTAAATTTTTTGTTGTAAAATCGGGAAATCCTGTCTTATTTTGTTTATGTCAAAAATCATAGGTTTATATTTTAATTTTTCAAACGTCAAACGTCAAACATCAAACTTACACCTTACTCGTATCAATATCAAAATGAATTTCTTTTGCAGGTGAACCACAATGCAAAACACATTTATCACAAATTGACAACTCACCACGCAAACGTTTTTTTACCATATCATCTATCCTGCTTCGCAAGGGCTTGATTGAAATTTTATTAATAACTTCAGCAGCAAAAGCATACATAAGCAACAATCTGGCATTGGCTTCGGTAATGCCGCGCGAACGAAGATAAAACATAGCTTCAGTATCAAGTTGTCCTACAGTTGCTCCATGACCACATTTAACATCATCAGCATAAATCTCCAGAAACGGTTGAGTATCAATTGAAGCTGTATCTGTTAGTAAAATATTTTTATTGTTCTGAAAAGCACTTGTCTTTTGTGCATTCCTGCGAACAAGTACATGACCGTTAAACACCCCTGTTGCATCTTCATCCAAAATACCTTTAAATAATTCATTGCTGCTACAGTTTGGTGCCGCATGGTCAATAAAAACATGGTTATCAACATGCTGTGTTTTATCCATCAGATAAACACCGTAAACATTAGCATCGCATAATTGTCCGCTGAGTTTTAAAAAAATATTGTTGCGGATCAGGCCGCCATTTAATGTTATTGAATTTGTTGAAGCATTGCTGCCAGATTTCTGATGAATAAAAGTTGAGTTTATCAGAGTTGAATCATTATTAAGATTTTTTAATTTGTAATGATTAAGATTTGCATTTTCTTCAATAAAAATTTCAGTAACTGAATTATTAAAGCTTGATTGCTGATTAATTGAGTCGTCACATTGAACCAAAGTAAGTTTGCTGTTTTTACTCAGGATGATCAAATTACGGTTCTGGACAAACAAATTTTCACTATGATTGATGATACTTACCATTTGAATTGCCTTTTTTACCTCAACTCCGTCAGGGACATAAATAAAAAGCCCGTCCTGTGCAAAAGCTGTATTTAAATCAACAAAAGCATTTTTGTCGGACTGAACATTTTTGTTATAATATTTTTCAAAAATTTCGGGATATTGCTCCATAGCTTTTGCAAGACTTCCGACAATAGTACCATCTGGCATTGTTTTTAACCGGCTGTTACCATTAACATAGAAACCGTTTAAAAAAGATACAATGTCAGTATCAAAATTATGAATTTCGCATTTGAATAATTCTTCAACATTTACATTATTGCTGCTTGAACTGATAAAATGATTATAATTTTTTGACAAGGCTTTTAAAAGGTCTGTCTTCCTCCATCCTTCCATCTTTGTTGTTGGAAATCCTAATTGCTTAAATTTCTCAATTGCCTGATTTCTTAAGTTTGAAATATATTGAGGTTCATTTTTGAAGATTGAATTTTTATTTTCTTCAAAAAGATTTATCAGTTTATTCTTCAGTATAATATTTTTGTTTTTTTTACTCATTTTCAAATTCTTTTTTTATCCAGTCATAGCCCTTTTCCTCCAGTTCAAATGCGAGTCTTTTTCCACCTGATTTTACTATTCTTCCATCATATAAAACATGCACAAAATCAGGAACAATATATTCCAGCAGTCGCTGGTAATGAGTAATAATTACAAAAGCATTTTTTTTGGTTCGTAGTTTATTAACACCGTTAGCCACAACCCTCAAAGCATCAATATCAAGGCCTGAATCGGTTTCATCCAGGATTGACAAAGTAGGTTCAAGCATAGCCATCTGAAAAATTTCATTTTTCTTTTTTTCGCCTCCTGAAAATCCTTCATTTACAGAACGGTTTGTCAGCTTGGATTGAATTTCAACAAGTTTCTTTTTGTCTTCCATTTTTGCGAGGAACTCAGGGGCAGAAATTGGCGGAAGTCCTTTGTATTCACGATGCTCATTAATTGCCGTTCGCATAAAATTAGTAATGCTTACGCCCGGGATTTCAACAGGATATTGAAATCCGAGAAAAATTCCTTCTCTTGCACGGTCTTCAGGCGGCATATTATTGATGTTTTTTCCCTTGTAAATTATTTCCCCTTGTGTGATTGTGTAATCACCTTTTCCGGCTATTGCCATTGCCAACGTACTTTTTCCGGTTCCATTAGGACCCATAATTGCGTGAACTTCACCATTGTTTACACTTAGATTTAAATCCTTAACAATTTCTTTTCCATTTATTGCAACATGCAGATTTCTTATATTGAGTAGCATATTTTGTGTGTGTTTGTGTTTTTATCTAATTGATACTTGATCCTTGATACTGGGTTCTTTATTCTTGATACTTTATCTATTTTTTTCTTTAGTTAATCACTTATTCATTATCCTTCTATCCAGTATCCAGCTATCCCACACTTCCTTCCAATGATATTTGAAGTAGTTTTTGGGCTTCAACAGCAAACTCCAATGGAAGCTTTTTTAAAACCTCTTTTGCATAACCGTTTACTATTAGACCAATAGCACTTTCGGTGTCAATACCTCGCTGGTTACAGTAAAACAACTGGTCGTCTGAAATTTTTGAAGTTGTTGCTTCATGTTCAACTACCGAGGATTTATTTTTCACATTAATATTTGGAAACGTATGTGCGCCGCATTTATCACCCAAAAGCAAAGAATCGCATTGTGAAAAATTCCTTGAATTTTCAGCTTTTTTAGAAACTTTAACAAGTCCTCTGTAGCTATTGTTGCTGTGACCTGCAGAAATCCCTTTTGAAATTATTGTGCTTTTTGTGTTTTTCCCGATATGAATCATCTTGGAACCTGTATCTGCTTGCTGGTAATTGTTTGTAACAGCTACCGAATTAAATTCCCCGACCGAACTATCACCTTTCAAAATACAACCCGGGTATTTCCATGTTATAGCTGAACCGGTTTCAACTTGTGTCCAGGATATTTTTGAATTTTTTCCTTTACATATTCCCCTTTTTGTAACGAAATTGTAAATACCGCCTTTTCCTTTTTTATCACCCGGATACCAGTTCTGAACAGTTGAATATTTTACTTCGGCATTATCCATAACAATGATTTCCACAATTGCCGCATGCATTTGATTTTCATCACGCATTGGAGCCGTACAACCTTCCATATAGCTTACATAGCTTCCTTCCTCTGCAATAATTAATGTTCTTTCGAACTGACCTGTTTTAGCAGCATTAATCCTGAAATAAGTTGAAAGTTCAATTGGGCAACGAACACCTTTAGGTATATAACAGAACGAACCGTCGCTGAAAACCGATGAATTTAAAGCTGCATAAAAATTATCAGCATAAGGGACAACACTACCCAAATATTTTTTCACAAGCTCAGGATGATTTTGAACTGCTTCGGTAAACGAACAAAAAATTATATCGTGCTTAGCCAGTGTATCTTGAAAAGTGGTTTTTACAGATACACTATCAATTACTGCATCAACAGCAACTCCTGATAGACGTTTTTGTTCCTCAAGCGATATGCCGAGTTTATTGAAAGTTTCAAGTAATTCAGGGTCAACCTTATTGATGTTATCCAATTTTTTCTTTTTCTTAGGAGCAGCATAATAAATAATATCCTGGAAATTTATTTCAGGAATTTTCAGATGAGCCCATCCTGGCATTTTCATGGTTTTCCAATGCCTGAATGCCTTCAGACGAAATTCAAGTAGGAAATCCGGCTCGTTCTTCTTTTTAGAAATAAATCTGATAGTATCTTCATTCAAACCCATTGGAGCCATTTCCATTTCAATATCAGTTACAAACCCGTATTTATACTCCCCCTGGGTTACTTCATCAATTATATTGTTTTTGTCTGAATTCATTCTGATAGAAACAATGTAGCTTGTTTAGATTAAGTTTTATTAAAAATAATAGCATACAAAACTACACAAAATTATTGTTATAAAACTAAAACAGTTTTTAATCTAAAAAATCATTCATCAATTTAAACCTTCAGGAATTAATCAAAGATTTATTCTCATCTATCTCAATTTTTGATATTTTTGCAAAGAACAATGAGTAAATCTTAATAGAAAATTTTCCAATGCCAAAACAAAACATCCCCAGAACAGAACTTTCCGAATTAGGTGAATTCGGATTGATAGACCAGCTAACAAAAAGCATAAAATTAAAAAATAAAAGCACTATTAAAGGCATAGGTGATGATACGGCAGTTATTGAAAAAAACAAGAATAAATATACATTGGTAACAACCGACCTGCTAATTGAGGGTGTTCATTTTGACCTTACGTATTATCCTTTAAAACATTTAGGTTATAAAGCAGCAATTGTAAATTTTTCGGATATTATTGCCATGAACGGCAAACCGGAACAAATAATAATCGGTATTTCCGTATCAAACCGTTTTTCTGTTGAGGCAATTGAAGAAATCTATTCAGGGATTTTCCTTGCCTGCGAAAAGTATAATGTTGATGTTGTCGGCGGTGATACTACCTCAAGTGTTTCGGGGCTTTTTATTGCTATCACAGTGATTGGCGAAGTTGACAAAAAAGATATTATTTACCGCAACACTGCTAAAAAAGGCGATTTATTATGCGTTACAGGTGACCTTGGAGCAGCATATATGGGACTATTATTGCTTGAACGCGAAAAACAGGTTTTTAAAGCCGACCCTAAAATGCAACCCGACCTTACAGGAAATGATTATATTCTTGAACAGCAACTTAAGCCCGAAATCAGAATTGATATTATTGAAAAACTCAAAGAACATAATATCAAGCCAACATCAATGATAGATATTTCAGATGGTTTAGCTTCCGAAATAATGCACTTATGTAGGGATTCAAATCTCGGATGTAATTTATACGAAGAAAAAATTCCGGTTGATATAACAACTGCAAGTGTTGCTGAAGAATTTAAAATTGACCCTACAACTGCCGCTTTGAATGGCGGAGAAGATTATGAGCTTCTTTTCACAATAAATCAAAGTGATTATGAAAAAATTAAAGACATGGAAAGTATTTCAGTCATCGGGCACATGACAGATAAAAGCGAAGGCGAAAATTTAATTACTCGTTCAGGCACGTCCATTCAACTTAAGGCTCAAGGGTGGGAGGCATTTAATAATAAGAATCTTGCAAATATTAAATAAAAATATCACTCAACTCCAGCCCATTATTAAATCATTGCCCGGAAAGCCGGGTATCTACCAGTTTTTTGATAATAAGGGGAAGATAATTTATGTGGGTAAAGCCAAGCATCTAAAAAAAAGAGTTTCATCATATTTTAATAAAGACATATCAGGAAGCGGAAAACTTACTTTACTTGTTAAAAAAATTGCTGATATTAAATATATTGTGGTTGATACGGAATTTGATGCTTTGCTGCTTGAAAATAACCTCATCAAAAAATACCAGCCCCGCTATAATGTGCAGTTGAAGGATGATAAATCTTTCCCTTGGATTTGTATAAAAAAAGAGCCATTCCCGAGAGTTTTCCCAACAAGAAATCCAATAAAGGACGGCTCACTATATTTCGGACCTTATGCTTCGGTAAGAATGATGAAAACCGTGCTTGACCTTATCAAACAATTATATCCTTTAAGAAACTGCAATTTTAAGCTTACCGAAAAAAACATTAAAAATAAAAAATATAAAGTTTGCCTTGAATATCATATTGGGAATTGCAAAGGACCATGCGAAGGTAAACAAACCGCTGATGACTATAATAAGACAATTACAGAGATTAAAGAAATAATTAAAGGCAACATAAATGTTGTAGCCGGACAGTTAAAAAAGTTAATGAACGAATTTGCGAAAAACTACGAATTTGAAAAATCACAGATTGTAAAGGAAAAAATCGTGTTACTTGACCGGTATCAAAGCAAATCAACTATTGTTAATCCGAATATCAATAATGTTGATGTTTTTTCAATAATTATAGAAAAAAATTATGGATTTGTTAATTTTCTGAAAGTGATAAAGGGTGCCATAGTCCAGGCTCATACAATTGAAATCAAAAAGAATCTGGATGAAAGTCCCGAAGAACTTCTTGCACTTGCAATTACTGATTTTCGCAAAAGATTCAGAAGTAATGCAACCGAAATAATTGTGCCTTTTAAAATAGGATATGAAATTCCTGTAACGAAATTTATAATTCCGAAACGCGGGGATAAAAAACATTTACTTGAACTATCGGAAAGAAATGCAAAATATTATAAGATTGAAAAGCAAAAACAAAAAGACCTTATTGATCCTGAACGCCACACTAAAAGAATATTGAACACAATGAGAAAAGACTTGCGACTGAAGGAACTTCCGGTTCATATTGAATGTTTTGATAATTCAAATATTCAGGGTGATTACCCTGTTGCTGCAATGTCTGTTTTTAAACACACAAAACCAAGTAAAAAAGAATATCGTCATTTTAATATTAAAACTGTTGAAGGCGCGAATGATTTTGCTTCAATGGAAGAAATTATTTTTAGGCGTTATAAACGTCTGCTTGATGAGAAAAAACCATTGCCCCAATTAATTGTTGTTGACGGTGGAAAAGGTCAGCTAAGCGCTGCATTAAAAAGTCTTGAAAAATTAAATTTAAGAGGGAAAATAAGTATTATCGGCATTGCAAAAAAGCTTGAAGAAATTTTTTACCCTGAAGATTCCCTACCATTATATATTGATAAAAAATCCGAAACACTAAAGATTATTCAGCAATTACGTGATGAAGCCCATCGCTTTAGTATTACTCATCATCGGAAAAAAAGAGAAAAAGGGACAATAAAATCTGTTTTAACTGAAATTGATGGAATAGGTTATTCTACTTCTCAAAAACTGCTTCAAAAATTCCGGTCGGTTAAAAATATTAAAAAAGTTTCAATTGAAGAATTACAGAAAGTTATTGGAAAATCAAAGGCTAAAATTGTATATGAATATTTCATAAATTTAGAAAATACCTAACTTAGCTATTTTGATTCAATTTAAAAGCTTCATTAATAAATCATTTGACTTATGGAATGTAATAAATCACGAAATTTAAAATCATGTAACTGCACTTACGAGCCTTGCTCCCGTAAAGGTATTTGCTGCGAATGTATAAGCTATCATTTGAAATACCGTGAACTTCCGGCATGTTGCTTTCCGGATAATGCAGAAAGAACCTTTGACAGGTCGTTTGAGCATTTTGCCCGCTTAGTGAATGCCGGTAATATATAAATGAACTGTTAGGGGAATTCGGATTAAAAAATGTCTTTTACCTAAGTGTAAATTTTATTGGCAAAACAAACTGTACTCTTACTGCTCTCTCTCTTTGTTTTCCAGGTATCCATTTAGGCATGGCTTTAACAACACGAATAGATTCTTCATCACATCCACCGCCTATACCTTTTAACAATCTGACATCAGTAATAGAACCATCTTTTTCAACAACAAATGTTATGTAAACTCTTCCTTGTATTCCTGTTTCTCTTGCCATAGCAGGATATTGAATGTTCTCATACAAAAACCTTATTCTTGCTATATCACCTCCGGGAAAGGACGGTTGTGATTCAACTACATCAAATATCTCATCTTCATCAATATCTTCTTCGTCTGGAAAATTAAAAGTGTAATATTCTTTATTTTCTGTTTTCTCATTAGCTCCGGCATCAATTTCAATAATGTCATTTTTAATTTTTTTATTATCATCAACAATATTAAGAGCCGTTACTTGTTTTTGAAGTACCGGTAATGGTTTATCCTTTTGTACAGTAATCGGAATGATATCTATTGAGATTTTACTTGCTTTTCGGCTCCACACTTCAATTTTATTTTTATCATAGCTTTTCCATTCAAAAGCAACCAAAACAAGTGATAGTGTAATAATAAGACCTATTTGGGCAAATATTAGCTTTTTTGATTCAAGGTCTTTCTTTGGTGATTTTTTTGTTTTCATAATTTTACATATTAATTATTTATTAATATTAAACCAAATACCCTGCCAAAAAAATAGCAATAGTTAACCAAAGAATATAGACCTTTATAAAATTTCTTATGGTCAAAAAAAAGCCCCGAAAAAATCGGGGCATTAAAATAAATTTATTGAAGTGTAAATTTGATAGGCAAAGTAAACTGGACTCTAACCGGCTTTCCTCTTTGTTTTCCTGGCACCCATTTAGGCATTGCTTTTACAACCCTAATGGCTTCTTCATCGCATCCACCACTTATGCCTCTAAGAATTTTTACATCAGTAACCATACCATTTCTTTCAACAACAAATGTTACATAAACTCTTCCTTGTATTCCACTTTCCCTTGCCATTGTGGGGTATTCAATATTTTCGTTTAAAAACCTTATCCTTGCTTTATCTCCTCCGGGGAATGATGGCATTGATTCAACTACTAAAAAAATATGGGCTTCTTCAACTTCTTCATCGTCCTCCACTTCTATAGGAACGTATTCTTCAATTTCAGTATCCTGATCAGCTTCAGCATCAATTTCAATTTCATCTTCAATTTCAACGTCATCATCTACAATATTAATAACCGTTACCTGTTTTGGAGGGGGAGGAGGAGGGGGTTTTACTTTTTGTTCTGTAATTGGAATGATTTCCTCAGGAATATCAACTATCTCACGTTGTGTTAAATCAATTTCCCTTTTCTCATAACTTTTCCAATTAAAAGCAAGCAAAACAATTGCTAAAGTTACAATAAGACCAATTTGTATAAATACAACCTTTTTTGATTCAAGGTCAGCTTTTGGTGATTTTTTTGCATCCATAATTATTTTATTTTAAAAAAATTCTTAGCATTAACAGACAGCTAAATTATTAAATATTTTTTATAGAATCAATTTTTTTCTTAAAATATTTTCTAAAAAAAACGTAAAATAGCAAAACGCCTAAAAAACAACCGGCTGAATTTGCAGCAAAATCATATATATTTCCATTTCTTCCCACAAAAATAAATCTTTGCAAAATTTCAGTTAATCCTCCAAAAACTATGCCAATTAACAAAGATGCTATTATGTAATTAAAACGTTGTTTAGCAGAAATATATTGCTTTTTAAATCCAATATTTAAAAGCAAAACAAATATTGAGAACAAAAATAAATGAACGATTTTATCTGGCGAAAGCCAGTCCCAGAAAGTAGTGACTTTTGGGAAGTATTTACCGGGTATTCCAGTAATGATTAAGATAATAACACCCCATAAAATACCTGGCCAATTATTTTTTATAAACATTATTTATATTTAGATCATCCTTCAATAATTTCTTTATATTCATTGGCCGATAATAAGTCATCAATTTCATCAGTATTTGTGATATTGATTTTAATTATCCAGCCTTTTTCGTATGGATCCTGATTTATGAGTTCAGGTTTATCCTCTAATTCGGGATTAAATTCAATAACTTCTCCGCCAACAGGCATAAACATATCCGAAACGGTTTTAACAGCTTCAACTGTTCCAAAAACTTCTTCTTTATCCAAAGTTTCGCCTTCTGTTTCCACTTCAATAAAAACAATATCACCCAGTTCGTTCTGGGCAAAATCGGTTATTCCAATAAGGGCTTCATTACCTTCAATTTTTAACCATTCATGGTCCTTTGTGTACTTTATATTATCTGGTATATTCATTGTTAAATAATTTGATTTTTAAAACGTCCAAAATTACATTTTTTTTTATATAAATTACATTTTTTATTGATTCAATGTAAACCTTAAGCTTATGCCTCCGTTTGTAGTTGAATTGCGATATTGAGAAGAGACAAATGGATTATTTATAATTTTATCAAAAAATAACCGGATATTAAATTTTTGGTTGATTACATAATCAATTGAGGTGTTGATTGAAATTATTTTTTGACCTGCTGAAACCTGATTATTGTTTTCATCAATTCTTCTTATGATAGTTTTATTACTTCTTATTGAAAAATCTGCTTTAATATCCAAATCGCTATTTAATTTAGTTTTTCTTCCTCCGCCACCTATTGATTTAATTGAGAAAGAAACGTCTTTAAATTTATAGCCCAAACCCACAATAAACTCATCGCTAACCACTTCTGTCAACTGGTTATTAATAAAACTTAATGAAAGATTTCGTGATTTTTTCATTTCAATTTTTGTTGACAAACTGTTTTTCCATTGCATATCAATTCCTATCAATGGATTGAATTGCTCTATGATTGTAACCTGACCAATATCGAATTTAGGTATAAAATCAGTACCATTTGAATAATACGCAGAAGAATACCCGTCTTTTTCCCTGTAATCAATAAAAGATGAAAATGAGCCAATGCTGTATGTTGAACGATATGAATGCGAAAGAGAAATTTTATTAAAGTATTGTTCTAAAAATTTAATCCTTGTTAAGCCGGTATATGTAACTCTCCAGTTTGGCAAAGGTATTGTTGGGAATTTATTTAATGTTGTTTTACCAGGCCCATTACCTTTGTATGCAGCCAGAAACGATGGCAATAATACTTCCTGTGAAGTTGGGCCGTAACCTTCAGG
>CAZREZ010000049.1:0-12512 GCA_964599115.1 uncultured Bacteroidales bacterium | reverse complement strand
AGAAAAAAGGAAGTTTGATTTTCTAAAAAATTAGCCAACTTTTTGGTAAATACATTTTTTTTAAGTATTTTTACCATCTAAAAATGTTTTACTCAATTTTATTAAAAACTGATTTATATGAAACTGATTAAGAAACTGTTAGCTTTAATTATTATTACAATATTTTCAGCAGGTGTTTTAATTTCATGTTCGGGATCAAAAAATTCCTGCGGAGGTCTTATTCCTGATTACAAAAAAAAATCCAATATTAGAAAGACAACAACAAGCAGAAAAAATTTAGCAAAACATTCAACTCCAATAAGAAAAAAATATATCGTCAGGTATAAACATAAAAATATTCTCGGACATAAATAGTGTTTGCAAGAAAATCATCAATATCCATCACCTTATTCATTATTTCAAAAAATTTTCGTATATTTGTAAAATAACAAATAACTAAATCTAAAATGGATAAAATCAAAGAACTCGAACAAATTGCTATAAACGTTAAATCACATAAGATTTTAAAGCATCTTTTATCCGAAAATCCTAAGCTTGAGCAGATAATGCGAAAATCAAACAATAAGACGGAAGCCCTTGTTATGATGAAAAGCTGGGTTATGAATTATATTAAATCCAGACCAAATGCATTAAAATTTTATAATGGTAAAAACCCCGGACGTGAACAATTTAATAAATTATCATGGCGCGATTATGCAGCAATACGAATACTTGATTACATTGATAATGCTGGCAGGAAATTTGAAGACCTGAATTTAAGAGGAGATATAACCGGAAGTAATCCAATTAAATATATCTGGATGGCCGTAAAATTTGGGACCGGTGGTGCAGAAACAGATTTTTTTAAAGACATGCTTCATCTTTTCAGGCAATTTTCAGGAAAAAGTAAAAGAGAGTTACCTTCAAAAGAAAAAGTTCTGGAATGGATGAGCAGGCATCCATCAGGACTTGATCCCAAAATAATTAAAATAAGGGAAAAAAACCGCGACAGAATATTAAATGTTATAATTAGAAAATTAGATTCCGGAGAAATCAAAAGTAAAAGGTATCAGTTTGTTCCGGGAATGTCGGAAGAACAAAAATTTCTACTAACACTTGAATGGTGGAAGGATAAAAATTTTCACTTAAAATTTGCAATAAGGAAGCCGGAGCTATTAAATGAGATGCTTAATTATTCGTTGAGCTTAAAAACAATGGAACTTTTATATGATGCTAAAAAAGCCGGTATTCCGTTTTTTGTCAATCCTTATTATCTTTCTTTTTTAAATATTTCTGAACCGGGATTTGCTCCTGGTGCCGACATGGCTATCAGAGATTATATAATATACAGCAAAGAACTTATTAATGAGTTCGGGCATCTTGTTGCGTGGGAAAAAGAAGATATTGTTGAACCTGATAAACCCAATATTGCCGGATGGCTGTTACCTTCATTTTATAATGTTCACAGACGTTATCCGGAGGTCGCTATTCTTATACCCGAAACAATAGGACGTGCATGCGGCGGACTGTGTGTTTCCTGTCAAAGAATGTTTGACTTCCAGAGCGGAAACCTGAATTTTAATCTTGTAGAATTAAAACCTAAAGAAACCTGGCCTCAAAAATTATCCAGATTAATAGAGTATTTTGAAGAAGACTCTCAAATAAGGGATATATTAATTACCGGTGGCGATGCACTTATGAGCTCTGACGATTCACTGAGAAAACTGTTGGATGAAGTTTATAAAATGGCTATTAAAAAAATTGAAGCAAACAAAAACAGGGCTAATGATAAAAAATTTGCCGAAATGCTAAGAGTGAGACTTGGAACACGATTGCCAATTTATCTCCCTCAAAGAATCACACCAGAGTTAGTTGATATTTTAGCTGAATTCAAAGAAAAAGCATCAAAAATCGGCATAAAACAATTTATTATTCAAACCCATTATGAAACAGCTATGGAAGTTACTCCCGAATCCCGTATTGCCGTTAAACGCCTGTTATCATCCGGTTGGATAGTAACCAATCAGCTTGTATTTACAGCAGCAGCTTCCAGAAGAGGACATACTGCCAAATTAAGAAAAGTACTTAACGAAATCGGTGTTTTGTCATATTATACTTTTACGGTTAAGGGATACATGGAAAATTTTCACAATTTTGCTACAAATGAAAGAGCGGTTCAGGAGCAAATTGAAGAAAAGGTTATTGGTAGTATTCCTGAAAAATATTACGATACTATCAAAAATTTTCCTTTGGACGCTGAGAACCTTGTAAAAAATATTAAAGAACTTGAAAACAAAGCAAATCTTCCATTTCTTGCAACAGATCGTAATGTTTTGAACCTGCCCGGAGTAGGAAAAAGTCTAACCTTCAGAACTATCGGAATTACAAGAGAAGGTAGAAGAATACTGGAATTTGAACATGACTCAACAAGAAAGCACAGCCCTATTATAAAAAAAATGAGAAAAGTGATAATAATTGAATCCAAATCAATCGGGCAGTATTTAAGACAAATAGAAGAGATGGGAGAAGATATTTCGGAATATGAAAGTGTTTATGGATATTCAATCGGCGAAACCGAAAAAGTTATGCCAATTTACCAATACCCTGATTATGATTTTGAAATTACCGATGAATTGACTAATTTTCAAATGGATGATTAGGGTCTGCTTATAAACTAAGCATTTAGAACTTTTTTAAAATAAAAAATTACAAGCACCAAAATACAAATAAATCTCAATGACCGAAATCTCAATATTCAAAGCTGTTTTGAATATCAATCCATAAGGATACATATGTACTAATGATACGAAGTGAATCCGTATGGACTTCGTGTCGTTTGCTTCGCTTCATATGACTGAAAGGAATCCGTATGGATGGACAAGTTTTGAACATTGAAATTTGGAATTTATTTGTCATTTGTTATTTGTTATTTGGTGCTTTAATTAAAAATTTGTTTTACTTTATGGATGCATACTAATTTGTATTATATTTACCCCTCAAAATGAATATACATAGAAAGTTTATATTTTATTTCTTAATTATGAGTTTATTGTCTTCCTGCCATGTTGCCCGGTTCGTCTTTTGGAATACGGCTGATATTAAAGATTATAAGAAATTTCCTTCGTATAAGATTAAAAAAAAGGAACCTGTTTTTAATTTTTTTGAAGCAGCAACACCTGTACAACTTAATATCCCCGAAAAATTTATAACCGGAAATCATACCGATTCATTTGAAAATTTCCTTGAAAACCATAAAACCGTTGCTTTTCTGATTATCAGAAATGACACTGTTATTTATGAAAAATATTTTAAAAAATATAATCATAATTCAATATTACCTTCTTTCTCTGTATCAAAATCTTATGTTTCGGCATTAATGGGAATTGCAATTGCCGAAGGATATATTTCCGATACAAATCAGTCTATAACAGAATTTATCCCCGAACTAAAAAATAAAAATTTTAAAAATATCACTATTGAAAATTTACTGAATATGCAGTCGGGTATTAAATTTAGTGAAGCATACTTAAATCCATTCGGTCAGATGGCAAAATATTATTACGGAACCAATTTAAAAAAATATATTACAAAATTAAAGATAAAAGAACCGCCAGGTATTAATTATGAATATATGAGTGTTAACACTCAATTGCTGGCATTGGCAATTGAAAATGCTACAGGACGAAAATACACAGATTATTTTGAAGAAAAAATATGGCAGCCTCTCGGAATGGAATCTGACGCAAGCTGGAACTATGACAGTAAAAAACATGGAACAATCAAAGCATTCTGCGGCCTGAATGCAAGAGCAATTGATTTTGCAAAATTCGGGAGATTATATCTTAATAAAGGCATGTGGAACGGAAAACAAATAGTTCTTGAAAAATGGGTTGAGAGGTCAACATCAATTATTAATAATTCATTGGATTCACAAAATTATCCATACACTTATTTTTGGCGGGCAAAAGAAGACGGTGCTTTTTTTGCAAAAGGAGTGCTGGGTCAGTATATTTATGTTTTCCCTGAGAAAAATTTAATTTTTGTAAGATTAGGAAAAAAATACGGTAAAATAAACTGGGCTGACTTTTTTGAAGAAATTTCAAAGCAGCTTTAATCCTTTTTATAAAATAAAAACTATTTTATTGATTTTGACGCTGATCCATGCGGACAAGTTTAACGCAGATTTCTTGTGATTAAAAAAAATATATAAAGAACCTAATCCCGAACTCACGTTATATTAATATCCTCATCATTTATCTCAGCAAGCCGCTTCTAATCATCCGCTAATAGCCTTGGAGGCGCTAAGCGGGTTTTCAGCAGTTTGAAACTGCTTAGCGGCTAAATCAGACCTTATGTATTTTCCCTTGTATCAATATACTGTTTCACTAACGATTCCGCTTTCTCCAGATGGTCTTCAGTAACGAAAACCCTGCTTGAATCTTCAGGTGCTCCTGAAACCCAGCCTGCTGCCAGGCTTTCCCTTAAGGTGTTTCTTACCAAAGCACCAATACTATTTTCTTCCAAAATGTTTTTAACGAAATTTGCTTCAATATTTGAGCCGGTAAAAACCAATTTTAAATCTTCTTGTTCTGTCATTTTTAATTCTCCTTTTTTTTAATTTTTTAATACTAAAAAATTACTTATAAAATACTTATTATATGTAATTAGTTTTAATAAATATAAACCTGTTTTTAAATGAAATCCGGTTTTTGCCGGGAACATAAGAATAATCAGAAGGTTCTAATAAAACTCCATTTTTATAAATGTTTAAAATATTATCAACAATTTTATGGGTTAAATGAATAGCAGCAGATTCAATATCAATCAGGATATTTTCATTCATAAAATGAATATTTTCTTTGCCAAGATCGGCAATCTGTATAGCTTCCACAACTGAACTACTTGAAGAAGTATATGATGGATTTTGTTCAAAATTTTGTCCGTTTCCAATAGCAATTTTAATTGGCAGCCACCAACCGCCGTAAATCAGATCCAATATGTCATCACGAGTAACATCTGCAAGTAAAATACCTGAGCCGTAACCAAAATAATTTGATAACCATGAAGCACTGCTGCTTGCCGGAATTCCCTCATCAAAATCATATAAACGGACTTTACCATCACCGCCCAACTGACTGTTACCTGTCATGACTATTGCAGGGAAAATATCGCTGCTAATAAAGCCAATATCAAGCGAATTGATATAATTTTCATTTTCATCAGAATACCATGCAGGAGTTTCCGATATTATTCCATCATTATTTGCGAGATAGATATAATTAGGAGTTTCTTCGCAGGAAAAGATCAAATCTAAAAAACCGTTTCCATCCATATCTGCAAAATCCACATCCAAAGCACCCATTTGAATTGCAGATGTCCATTGGGGATTTTGTTCAAAGTTACCATCTGTGTTATAAAATATTTTTCCGCTATCAAATAAGCTGCCATAAGGTTCGCCGGCAGCAGCAGCAAGGTCCAGATCGCCATCTCCGTCAGCATCACCCAAAACACAACTGAATGTATAAAATTCAGATGATTCAAAAGATGGTGATGCTTCCAACTCGCCTTCAATATTATAATAAACTTTTACTTTGCCGGGATCAGAAAATCCGGAAGGTCCGATATAAACCGAAACAGCCACATCAATCCAGCCGTCATCATTAACATCTCCAACTGCAAGATGTCCGTGATAATCAATATCAGCAGATTCCCAATCAGGATCATAAGGAAAAGTGCCATCTCCATTGTTATAATAAACAACCAAATGCTGACGATGGATATCATTGCCATCAGCAACAATAATATCTTTCCAGCCATCACCGTTAATATCTGCCAGTCCTAAACCTGTTGATACCTGTCCGTTAGGATTTGACTCCCAGTCGGGTGTTAAATTATATGGAATATTCTGAGCTTTTAGTATTGCAAATGTTAATAGCATTGCTAATAAGAAAGTAAAAAGTTTCATTATATTATTTTTTAGTAAAGATAAGAATAATTCTGTAAGCGTTTATAACTAAAAAAATATTTCCCTTCTTAACCTGCATTATTTATAAAATTTCACGCAAAGCCGCTAAACCGCAAAGAATAAATAAATTAGCAATAAGTGTTTAAAATATTCAATTTCATTATATAAAAAGTATTGCAGGTATTAAATTGTTTTAATTCAAATCTTTGCGCCTCTGCGTCTTTGCGTGATGAATTATTCAGGTTAGATTGAAATTTAAGATTTTAGATTAAAACGAATATTTTTAAGGCACATAATCAAATTCGTAATCCGTAATCCGTAATCATTACCGCTTACTAATTTATGTTTATCAGCCACTTATGGAAAAAGTTATTTATAATTTTACAAAATAAAATCTTGTTTTTTTAACAAGTTTTATTTCCGTTAAAGGCTTTTATCTTTTTACTTTCGACCAACGGGAGTCCGTATGGATTTCTTTTATCTTGCGGTTTACTGCGTTTTGTACACGTCTTGTATTACCCACATTAAGATTGACAATAGCAAATATCATTATTACAGCACTAATCCATTGAACAACTGATAACACGTTATCATTAAAAATATAGTCAAATAAAATGGCAGAAATAGGAAAAAATAATTCACTAATCGTGGCAATAATTGCCTTAACTTTTTTTAGTCCGTAGTAATAAAGAAAGATTGCACCCGAACCTGTTGTAAAAGCAATAATCAAAAAGATCAGCCAGTTTTGCTTAGTTATTATATTAAACTGCGAAAATTTTGCCGTGAAGCTTACGTATAATAGCATTATCAATACTGTAATTCCGTAGCGGTAAAATGTTGCAGTTTTAAAACTGTATTTTTGTAATATTTTTTTACTGAATACAGTTGAACTGCCAAAAGAAAATGCTGCCAATAAAGCAAATAATGCAGCATAAATTGTATTTGAACCGGCATGAAAATCAGGCAGGTTTATTCCGAAAGTTAAAAAATAACCTGATATTATTGCAATTGAAGCCCAGATAGCATAGTTTTTTCTTATTCTTTCTTTTAAAATAATTGTTGCTAAAAAAATTGCGAAAACCGGCTGTAGCTTTTGTAAAAGTACAACAACTGTAAGATGTTTGAAATTAACCAAAAACAATGCTTTAACTATTGAGAGCGTTCCGACTGCACCGCCCAGAAGTGCAACTAAAAAAAGTATAAGATAATCGGTATGTGTAAAACGGGATAGGTTTTTATACTCCCTGTAAAGAAACAAATTCATGATAATAAACGGAATCAGATGAAGTATAAAAACTACAAAGCCAACATCAAGATTGTAAAGCCTCGGTGTAAGAACCACACCATCAAATCCCCATAACATTGCTGAAATGCTTATCGCAATAACTCCTGTTATTATTGAACTTTTTTTACTTATCATAAATCCAAATATTTTGAATTGGCAAAAATATAGTTTTTGTTTTAATTATTTATATTAAATTTATGCCTTTAATTAAGACATTAATTTAGTTTTACAATCAGAGTAACAATATACAGCCAGGAATTAATGCACGAACTTTATGATAATTTAAAAAATGTTCCGGGTGTTAAAATAGCGATTTAAATAAATAACTTAGCAAATTGATTGAAAAAGAGGCTCCATACGGACTCCTTTCAATCGTAAGGCTAAGGCTGAGGCTGAGGAAAAAAAATATGAGTCATAGGATTTTACTAAAAAAGAATGAATACTTACAATTTTTTATTAAAAACAAAATATAATGAAAACAATTTATGTAATAATAATAATTGTTGTTTTATTACTACTTGATTGGGCAGCAATACATGACATTATGATTGGCGAAGAAAACTTAATCGCCGAATATGGTATGCTAGGAGTAAGTCTCATAATATTTGCACTTTTGATAAGTTGGGGAATAAAAATGAAACATCAGAAAAAATCCGAATCATAAATGTATAATATTGAACCATATTATTCATGGCGTAATTTATATATTGCCTCTGAAGATAAATTATCTCCATTCTTTGGTAAAGAATACAGTGAGTTTGAGTTTACTAATGCAATATACAATCATTTAATTCACCCCCAGTGGGACGAAATGGGATCGTCAACGCTTTATATTAAGATTCTTTATGCTGATTATGATTCTGGTTTTTGTATTATTGAACTAATGGGCGAATGGAACGACACCCTTTATAATGATATCATGTATTTTGAAAGAAATATTGTTGAGCCGCTTATTGATAATAGAATTAACAAGTTTATTTTGATTGGAGAAAACATTCTGAATTTTCATTCATCCGACAATGATTATTACCAGGAATGGTTTGATGAAATTGAAGAAGGATGGATAGTTGGAATAAACTTCAGGGAGCATGTTATAAGGGAATTTGAAAATGCTAATCTTGACTATTACATTGCCTTTGGCGGGAAATTTAATGCTTTTAACTGGCGTGGTTATACACCTGTTAAACTGTTTGAAAATATTAATGATTTAATAATAAAACTGCTTACTCCATATTCCAGGTAAACTGGAAGATAAAAGACAAAAGTATAAAGAAAAAAAAGATTACAGAAGATGATGAAAAATATTTTACCATTTTGTGTAAAGATTTTATGGATTAGATACTTACTAATGAAAAATAAAATAATAACAGTTACAGGAAGAGTTCAGAATGTTGGTTTCAGATATTATACCAATCAGGCAGCGGGAAAATACAATATATCCGGTTTTGTTAAGAATCAATCGGATGGATCTGTTTACATTGAAGCAGAAGGCGAAGAAGAAAACCTGGATATATTTATTGAATGGTGTAAAAACGGACCGACATGGGCAAGAGTAAACAATGTAATTGTTAATGATGGAACTATAATGAATTATAGTAGTTTTATAGTTAAATAATCAATCTTATGCGAATTGACATAATCACAATATTCCCTGAAATGTTTGACGGTCCGTTCAATCACTCAATCATAAAAAGGGCAAAAGAAAAGAATTCAGTTAAAATACATTTACACAATCTCAGAGATTACACTTCAAATAAATATAAAAGTGTTGATGATTATGCTTTTGGCGGAGGGGCAGGAATGGTAATGATGATTGAACCTGTTGATAAATGTTTAAGCAAATTAAAATCGGAAAGAAATTACGATGAAATAATTTATTTAAGTCCTGATGGTGAACTACTTGACCAGAAACTTGCTAACAAATATTCTACTTTTGAAAACCTGATTCTGCTTTGCGGACATTACAAAGGCATTGATGGGCGCATCCGCGAACATCTCATTACAAAAGAAATCTCAATCGGAAATTATGTGTTATCAGGAGGTGAGCTGGCAGCAGCAGTCTTTACAGACAGCGTTGTAAGATTAATACCCGGAGTATTAAATGACGAAACTTCCGCACTTTCCGATTCTTTTCAGGACGATATTTTATCACCACCGGTTTATACACGCCCAAGAGATTATAAAAGTTTAAAAGTTCCTGATATTCTTCTTTCAGGCAATGAAAAGGAAATCCGCAAATGGAAACTTGAGCAGGCTATTGAAAGAACAAAAAAAAGAAGACCGGAACTGCTTTCAGGGGAAGAGTAATTGTTTAAGGCTGAGACTGAGGCTAAGGTCCGTATGGACTCCTTTCTGTCGTAAGGCTGAGGTTTGGGATTATTTATTTATTTAATTTTCAATTTTAACCACCCCTACCCCAATGTCATTAAGTTAAGTAAATGAATAATGAATATCGAAATAAATATTTAATCTATTTTACAATGCCTAAAAAATCACTGAAAGCTCGGGATCATCACTCCATTACTCCATCACTCCATAAAAAAAGGCTACCCATTAATTTTGGACAGCCTTTAAAAATCTTGTTCATTAAAATTTTAATTCATAAAAAGCATTCTTTTGCTTTGTGATTTGTTACCGGCACGTAAATTATAAATATAAATGCCATGTTCAACAGTCTTACCGCTTTCGTTTCTTCCATCCCAAATAACTGTTTTTGCTCCTGCCGGTTCATAACTGTCAACAATTGTCTTTATCAATTTACCTGTTATATCATAAATATTTAATGTAACTTTCGAAGCTTCATTTAGTTCATAATCTATTCTGGTTTGAGTACTGAATGGATTTGGTGAATTTTGTTTTAATTTTAATGAATTAGAAGTATTATTTACAGGCTGTATCCCAACTAACGAATCATTAACTGCCAGTCCTTTGATGCAGAAATTACCTGTATTATCATATCCAGAAGGGTCATCATAATAATAGAAATATACCCATCCTCTACCGTCATTATAATAGCTTTCTTCAGGGTTTGCAGCAGATTCAACAAGCACTCTTCCGGATGCACCAAGCAGAACAGGAACTTCAGAGGTTCTGTCATAAGGTTGACCGCCATCGGATAAATTAAGATAAATATAAAAAACCTGTCCTTCGGCTAAAGAAATCGGGCTTGGCAGATCAATTGTATGAAGTCCGGTAAATTCTTCCCATCCTGAAATAGTTGATAACTCTCCTGATAATTGCCCACCTTCAAAAGTATCATAAATTTTTATTGTAAAATCTACATTATCGGTTGCACTAAAGAAACTCACTGATTTAAGGTAATGACCTGAGACTGAAGTGAAAGCGTTAAAAGCTTCCTGGCAATCATCCATAACATCACGCTTTCCATGATAATCGTGATAATAAATTTTTTCGTAAGTACTATACTCAACATCCTGGAATGAAACTGCTCCCATTTCAGGTTCCTGTGTAGCCCATTTATCATAATATGAAATCCAGAAGTATCCGTCATAGCCCCACCAATCACCCCAACTGTTTTTACAGAGCCATGCTCCGTCCTGGGGTGCTTGTGTTTGCCTGTTGTCGTCCCAGCCAATAATTCCAATAGCATGATTTGGAAGAAGTGAACTGCTTGGAGGCTGATAATGATTGTAATTATTATCAATAAACGAACCGCTGTAACACATGCATGTTCCCATTACTCCTTCCGACATAATTTTATTTTTAATAACATTGATATTTTCAAGATTTTCGCCCGCAACATACCATTCAATATCTATAGGATAATAATAATGATAACTGTCTAAATGCCTTGCAGGAGGATCATCATACGATTGTCCGTCAATATCACGAACAGCTCCTTCGCCTCTTGATATATATGCGGAGGTTACCATATAGTCGCCACCCATGTGAACCTCCAGTCCGCTTCCTGTTGGCGGATCTATATCATCATTATTGTGCTGGTTGAAGCCATTCCACCAGTCAAGATGGTATTCTGCAAGGCTCGGTTCTCCTGTTTCACCTGCTGCTGCCCATGCTCCGGTCATCAATAAGTTACCTTCCATTGCTGCCATAGCTCCATGTGTCCAGCACGTCCCTCCTTGTTGACTTTTTACTGATGTTACATAATTTTCACCGCTTACATCACGTAAATCAAAAGTTTCAGGTGGGTTTAACTTTTGTGAAAATGTTGTTATGCTTATAAAAACAACTAATAAAAAAAATAAACTTCTTTTCATAATTTTAATGGTTTTAATTAATTCGAATGCGAAAATAATAAAATTTAGTTTGTGAAAAATATTAAGATAATATTATTTTTGATTTTTTTTATAAGACATTTAAATTTTAAAAATGGTTGCTTATGAATCTTAGTTCATAATAAAACTTTTACTAAATTGAAAAAAGAAAACATCATTTATGGTATCAGACCAATAATTGAGGCTGTTAGATCAGGTAAGGAAATTGATAAAATATTGATCCAAACCGGTTTAAATAATGAATTATATTTCCGGCTAAGGAAATTGATAAATGAATTTAAAATACCATTTCAATACGTTCCTGTTAAGAAGCTGAACAGGATAACTTCAAAAAATCATCAGGGGGTAATTTGTTTTATATCAAACATTGTTTATCATAACATTGAAAACCTGCTACCCGGAATTTATGAAGACGGCAAATTGCCATTGCTTTTAATACTTGACAGAATAACCGATGTAAGAAATATGGGAGCAATTGCCCGGACTGCCGAATGCGCCCGAGTTGATGCAATTATTATACCTGAAAAAGGTTCGGCGCAAATAAATTCCGACACCATTAAAGCATCAGCAGGTTCAATATATAAAATCCCTGTGTGCAGATGTAAAAACCTTAAAAATACAATTGAATATTTAAAAGAAAGCGGTGTACAAATAGTTGCTGCAACAGAAAAAGCCGTTAATTATTACACTTCCGCCGATTTTACCAAACCAACGGCAATAATTATGGGCTCAGAAGAGAACGGAGTTTCAGGCGAATATCTTAAACGCTCGGATTTTAAAGTAAAAATCCCTATTCTAGGAGATATCGAATCATTGAATGTTTCTGTAGCAACTGGTGTTATCCTTTATGAAGCAGTAAATCAAAGAAGAAAGTGACTGTGATATTACTTTGTTTTTATCTAATATGAAAAGCTTTGAAGTATGATGTTTGATGTTAGTTGTTAATGCGAATCAAGGGTTTAAATTTTATTAAACCACGAAGTCACACAATACCGATAGCTATCGGTATCACTAAGTATCACAAAGA
>CAZREZ010000048.1:0-12637 GCA_964599115.1 uncultured Bacteroidales bacterium | reverse complement strand
ATCTTATATAATCTTCGCGAATTTTCAGAGCTATCTTATGATAATGCAATGCTTTGCGATAGCCACCGAGCTTGATGTAAATATTTCCTATCAATTCATTACAATTCCAGATATTTGCTGTATAATATAATTGTTCCCAGTACTTAAGTGACCTTAAAATATAGTCAATAGCTTCTTCATAATTGCTCAAATATAGTTCTGTTAATCCAATATGGTATAAAGAAGTTCCGGTTTCAGGTATAAAATCTAATCTTTGATTTATCTTTAAAGCCATGTAATAGTATTTTAATGCTTCGGTAAACTCGTTTTTAATCATGTAAAGAATACCTAACCTTTCATAAACCGCTGCTTTCCCGTAATCACAATCAATTTCATTAAACTTTTGTAAAGCAATATTTTGATATTTTTCAGCTTCTGTATAGTTATTCATTTTTAAAAAAACATGGCCTTTTGCACTGTAAGCAAATCCAACAGCTTTTTTCAGGTTATTTTTTTCGCAGTATTCCAATACCTTATCTATTCTGCTTATGGCTTCACCATATTTTTTATTTCTAACTAAAAGACTTATCAAACCAACGAAAGTGTTTTTTTCATGGAAATGAAGATTTAATTTCTCGGATATACTAATTGACTCTTTAAAATAATTTAATGACTTTACTGAGTCAATTATTGAATATTCGTTTATAAGTGTATTTAGAATTTTTACTTTTTCTTCTCTTTTTGTCTTTTTAAGTATTGTTTCAAGACTGTCAATTTTTGCTGTTTGTGCATTTAATATAAATTGAATGCATAAAAGAAAAAACAAAAAAATAACAGGTTTAATATTTTTAGCTTTTCTAAAATTATTTTTTAATTCTAAAGATTTCATAAAATTAATATTGTAAATTAAATTTAACTGCCACTGCTACTGCTACTGCCGCTATTACTCTATTTAAATTAAATATTAAAACTTTAAAAACGACTCAACCTCATCCTTCAAATTCAATCATTACAGTATCATTAATTCCTAATCCTAATAAGCCGCTTGCATTGCCTTGGTTGATAGCAATTTCCAAATGACCATTTGAACCAAAAATAGCTACGATCTCACCTACAGGAACATCATTGTATGATTTATGGATTTTATTTATGCTTTCGCCACGGAACAAAACTGAGAATTTTCTGCCTTTACCAATTTTCTTAAATAACTGTTCGGTTATATTCGTAATTACATTTTCAAAAGAATCAATGTAAATTATTATGCCTTTAATAATATTTTTTTCAACTGCAGGTTTGAATAATATTTTTTCATTTACTTTTTTTCTTTCAACGCCCAAATCTTCTATTTTTTTGCCCTCTGCAAGATGTATTGCAGCTTTAACAAACCTGTCGCGTGTAGAAAATGTAAAATAATCCGAATCCAGCATAATGTTTAATTCAATAATTTTTTTTGGTGGTTTGTCAAAGATCATTGAAAAAATTCCATTATCAGTGCCAATAAAATAATGATCATCGATAAAGACAACAGTATGAGGGTTTTTATCAGATTCCTCGGTATTCACGCCGATAATATGAATAGTACCTTTGGGGAAATTCTTATAACAATTTTTAAGAATAAAAGCAGCTTGATCAATATTGAAAGGGGCAATCTGATGTGAAATATCTATAATTTTTACATCAGGAAGCAGACTTAAGATACTTCCCTTTACTGCTCCTATATAATGATCACTGTGTCCCCAGTCGCTTGTTAAAGTTATTATTGACATATATAATGAGTAACGAAAATTTAATTTATTTTTGCAGTATTCAAAATTACAAATAATATTAATATATAAAAATTATTATGAGCGAAAAAATCTTTAGCATTGAATCATACAACCCGGTTGAAATTTTTGGAGTAAATGACACAAACCTTGAACTGTTTAAAAAATTCTTTCCAAAATTAAAAATAATTGCCAGAGGTGATACGGTTAAAATTATTGGTGAACAAAAACAGGTAAATAATTTTGAGAAAAAATTTTCACTACTTCTTTTGGTTTATGATAAATTTGGAAAAATATCTGAAAATGACATTCTGCAATTGATGGAATCTGAAGAAAACCACTTTCTTACAAATACCGAAAAAAACAATGATATTCTTGTACATGGCAGGAACGGCTTACTGGTTAAAGCCCGTACAGAAAACCAACGCAAAATGGTTGAAAGTTGCAAAAAGAATGACCTGATTATTGCAATTGGTCCGGCCGGAACAGGAAAAACATATACTGCCGTTGCCCTGGCTGTAAAGGCATTAAAAAACAAACAAGTCAAACGGATTATACTGACCCGACCTGCAGTCGAAGCAGGTGAAAACCTTGGCTTTTTACCGGGTGATCTTAAAGATAAATTAGATCCTTATCTGCAACCTTTGTATGATGCTTTGCGCGATATGCTTCCTACTCAAAAACTATTATCATATTTGGAAGACGGTACAATCGAAATTGCTCCGCTGGCATTTATGAGAGGAAGAACACTTGATAATGTGTTTGCAATTTTGGATGAAGCCCAAAATGCTACCCAAAACCAATTAAAAATGTTCCTTACAAGAATGGGTCGTTCAGCAAAATTTATCGTTACAGGAGATATTACTCAAATTGACCTGCCACATAATCAAAACTCAGGGCTGATTCATGCAAAAACAATTTTAAAAAATATTCCAGAAATAAGCTTTATTTTCCTTGACGAAAGAGATATTATCAGGCACAGGTTAGTGACAAAAATCATTAAAGCATATCAGGAAAATAAATAATTTAATAAATGTAATTATGAAAAATGCAATAACAAAAACAAACTTCAACTTTCCAGGACAAAAAAATTTGTATAAAGGCAAAGTAAGAGACGTTTATAATATCAAAGATGAATTACTGGTAATGATAGCTACAGACCGCATTTCGGCTTTTGATATTGTCTTGCCAAAAGGGATACCATATAAAGGACAGGTTCTGAATCAGATAGCTGCAAAATTTCTGGATGCAACCAAAGACATTGTTCCAAACTGGAAAATTGCCGTTCCTGATCCGATGGTAACTGTCGGGAAATTTTGTGAGCCATTTAAAGTTGAAATGGTTATACGTGGCTATTTGTCAGGGCATGCATGGCGCGAATACAAGCAGGGTAAAAGGACAATATGTGGTGTGTCAATGCCTGACGGAATGAAGGAAAATGACAAGTTTCCCGAACCTTTAATTACTCCTACAACTAAAGCTGACATAGGTCATGATGAGGATATTTCAAAAAGGGAAATTGTTGAAAGTCATTTGGTTTGTGGAATGGATTATTTGATGCTAGAACAATACACAAATGAACTATTTGAGAGAGGTACGGAAATTGCAGAAAAAATGGATTTGATATTGGTTGACACTAAATATGAATTTGGTAAAGTTGGTGATAAAATTTATCTGATTGATGAAATTCATACACCCGATTCATCAAGATATTTTTATAAAGAAGGCTATGAAGAACTGCAGACAAAAGGTGAACCTCAAAAACAACTTTCAAAAGAATTTGTCAGAAAGTGGTTAATGGAAAACGGCTTTCACGGTAAAGCAGGACAACAGATTCCTGAAATGACAGATGAATTTGTCAACCTTGTTTCAGACAGATACATTGAATTGTATGAAAATATTACAGGTGATGAGTTTGAAAAATCTGATGTAACAAATGTTCTGTCAAGAGTGGAAAATAACATTCTTGAATTTCTCTCCAAATACAAATCATCAAACAAATAATTTTAAAAAATATGATACCTTTCTCTCCGCCACGTATGGATCAAAAAATTATTGAAGAAGTAATTGATACTCTGAAATCAGGATGGATAACTACAGGTCCGAAAACAAAACTGTTTGAAAAAAATATCACAGAATATGCAGGGCATAAAAAAACCTTATGCGTAAGCTCAGGATCTGCCGGATTGGAATTAATGTTAAGATGGTTCGGTGTAGGTGATGGAGATGAAGTTATCTTGCCTGCATATACATATTCGGCTACTGCCAATGTTGTAATTCATTGCGGAGCAAAGCCGGTATTTGTTGATATTAATAAAAATGATTTTAATATCTCGGTTAAGGAAATTGAAAAAGCAATAACTAACAAAACAAAAGTTATTATACCTGTTGACCTTGCAGGGTTTCCATGCGATTATAATGAAGTTAATGCTTTGGTCAGAAAAGAAAAAATCAGAAAAAAATTCCATCCTAAAACCAAAGAACAGAAAAAGTTAGGAAGGATTCTAATTTTATCTGATGCTGCACATTCATTAGGTGCTGAATATTATGGGGGAAAAACAGGAAACTTAACCGACATTACCGTGTTTTCTTTTCATGCAGTAAAAAACCTTACTACTGCTGAAGGAGGCGCTGTTTGTTTAAATTTACCCGAACCTTTTGACAATCAAAAAGTTTATAATTATCTTAATATAAAATCTCTTCACGGACAAACTAAAGATGCATTAGCCAAAATTGAAGTCGGCAACTGGAGATACGACATTATTGAAGCAGGTTATAAATACAACATGACCGATATGCAGGCTTCTATGGGATTGGTTGAACTGACTCGTTATGATGAGGATATGCTTGTAAAAAGAAAAAATATTTTTGATGATTATTCAGCGGCATTTTCAAAATTTAACCGGGCACAACTACCTGTTTACAAAACAGAAAACAAAATCTCATCATATCATGTTTATCTTTTAAGAATTAAAAATATTAACGAAAAGCAAAGAGATAAAATCATACAATTAATTTTCGAAAAAGGTGTTTCGGTAAACGTTCATTTTATTCCATTACCTATGATGACCTTTTATAAAAATCTTGGATATGATATAAATAATTATCCTGTTTCTTTCGACAATTATTCAAGAGAAATCAGTTTGCCGGTTTATTATGACCTGACAAATAAAAATGTTAAAAAAATAATTGATGCAGTTATAAAATCTGTAGAAGAAGTGCTTTCAAAGATATCTGAAAAATAAAACAAATATGCTAAAAAGACTGTTTGATCTTTTTTTCTCTTTAATCGGATTAATAATATTATCACCTTTGATTTTTATTATTTCTATCCTGATAATTATTGATTCAAAAGGGGGGATTTTTTATAAGCAAAAAAGAGTTGGGAAAAATAACAGGGATTTTTCTTTACTCAAGTTCAGAACCATGAAAACCAGTGCAGACATGCAGGGTTTGCTTACTGTTGGAAGTAAAGACAGTAGAGTAACAAAAACCGGATATTTTTTAAGAAAACACAAGTTGGATGAGCTGCCACAATTATTAAATATTTTAAAAGGAGAAATGAGTTTTGTGGGTCCGAGACCAGAAGTCAGGAAATATGTTGAGCTTTATAATGAAAAACAAAAACAGGTTTTGAAAATTAAACCCGGACTTACCGATTATGCTTCTTTAGAATATATTAATGAAAGTGATATTTTAAGCAAGGCAGCCAATCCTGAAAAAGTCTATATTGAAGAAATTATGCCAGCCAAGCTTGAACTCAATTTAAAATACATTACCGAATCCGGCATAAAAACTTATATGAAAATTATTTATAAAACCTTGAGGAAAATATTATTTATTTAAAGCTTTTCTCAATTTTTTCAGCTCATATATTTTATCTTGATGGCCAAGTTTTTCATAGGAAGTAAGCAGTTCATTTATAAATCGTTTAGCTATTGTATTATTATCGCAAGGATTAAAATATTTTTTATCGGGTTTTAAACTTAATTGTTTAATAAATAATTCTATTTCTTTTCGGGTAAAAACAGCACCCTTATTAAATGGATTGATATAAAATAAAACCTCATCTTTTTTTACTACTATGAATTTTTCATTCTTGATCTCATCAGAATAAGCAAGAATAAAATGTCTAGGAAGATTTACACCATAAACCGGCATTTTCAAACTTTGTGCAATAATAATATAGAGGATCCCAAGTGAGATTGGATTACCCTTTTTTGATTCAAGTAAATTATTTATGAAAAAATTTTCAGGTGTATAAATATTACTTTTATTGCTTGAAAATTTATGAATATCAAAAAGAATATGATTTATAACTTTAATCTTTTCTAATGCTGTAAGATAATTATTAAGTTCAAGCCAAATATCCTGGATGATTTGTGAAATTTGCTTGGTAATCTTGTCCTTGTCAAGATCAGGATACTGATACTGTGACAGCAAAATAAATCCATGTAAAAGGTCTTTATAATTATTTTGAGACCATTTTTTTAACTCAACAAATAAACTATCAAATTGAATTTTATGAATAATATTTTCAATTCTTTGTTGAATCAAGTTGTCAAATGAATTCTCCCATGCGTTTTCAAGAGAAGGAACTGCATCAATACCATAAGTAAATATCTTTTCCTTAATTTGATCAAACATTCTGTTATCTGGCTCATCCAGCAAACTGATCAAAGCACCCAATTCTTTATTTTTTTGTTCTTTATTCATTATATTATTTAAAATACTTTATAAGTATTAAATTGTTACAAAGATAATAAATAAATTTATTCAGCTTATCTTGTTTTAGCTGGTAAACAGCAAATAGTATCTGTCCTTAAAGTCAAACAATTTTTGAATTAACCTCATGTCAATCTTTCCAACAACAATTCAGTCAGTTTTTTAACAGGTTTTTTAGGATTTTTGCTGTACTTTTCATTTACTCTGTTTGCAATTATTGCACAAACAGTAATTATATTATGTCCTAATAATTTTCCAAGTCCATACAAAGCAGAGGTTTCCATCTCAATGTTGATAATTCTTTCATTATTAAAACTAAATGATTCTATTTTTTTATTCAGGTCGGGGTATTGAAGAGCAAGTCTGAGTATACGACCTTGTGGTCCGTAAAAGCCCGGAGCTGTAACTGTAATTCCTTTTATCATTCCCTTGCCGACTTTTTCTGCTAAATTTTCTGAACATTTAACAACATAAGGTTTGGGTAATTTATCCGACCAATGAGTATGTTTTATAAAAGCATCCATCATGTCATTTTCCAGAATATCTTTATTAATCCGGTAAAAATTCAAAAGTCCGTCAAGTCCTAATCCATATGTTGATAATCCGAATGAATCAATCGGAATGTCAGATTGGATGGCGCCTGAAGTTCCCAATCTGATAATATTCAAAGAAGTATGTACTGTTTTTTTAATTCTTTTTTTCAAATCAATGTTTACAAGGGCATCCAGTTCATTTAAAACAATATCAATATTATCAGGACCCATACCTGATGAAATAACCGTTAACCGTTTTTTATTAAGATAACCGGTGTGTGTAATAATTTCGCGGTTTTGATTTTTAAATTCTATTTTATCAAAATGTTTCGAAATTTCACCAACCCTCTGCGGATCACCTACAACGATTATTGTCCTGGCAATATCCTCGGGTTTGAGATTCAAATGATAAATTGTACCGTCAGGATTTATTATTAACTGGGATTCTTTTAATTTTTCCATCAATTTATTTTTAAAATACAAAAGTAAGATAAAAGATAAAAGTATAAAGATAATTTAATCTAAAATCACAAATCTTAAATTAATTTAAGAAAATAATTTATACTTTTGTCTTTATACTTTTATCTTTTATCTTTATACAATGATTGCAGAAATTATTTCTATTGGTGATGAATTATTGATCGGCCAGGTTGTTAACACAAATGCTTCATGGATAGCAGAACAATTAAACCTTTCAGGTATTGAAGTTCAGCAAATCACAACGATTTCAGATAAAAAGGAGCATATCCTTAAAGTCCTATCCCGGGCATATTTAAGGTCAGATATTATTTTGATCACAGGCGGCTTAGGACCAACAAAAGATGATATAACAAAACAAACACTTTGCGAATTTTTTAATACTTCATTGGTTTTTAATAACGAAGCTTACCAACAAATACATGAATTATTCAAAGCAAGAGGATTTAAAGTAACCGAACTGAACAGGCAACAGGCTGAACTACCTGCAAATTGTAATCCGTTGAAAAACAAAAATGGAACAGCGCCGGGAATGTGGTTCAATAAAGATGGGAAAACATTTGTTTCAATGCCGGGTGTTCCTTTTGAAATGAAACCTATTATAACCGAACAAGTAATTCCAAAACTCAGAAAATTTTATAAATCAGGTTTTATTCTCCATAAAACTATTTTAACTCAAGGCATTGGTGAATCATTTTTAACTGAAATAATTGCTGACTGGGAGAAAAACCTGCCTGAAAATTTTAGTCTTGCATACTTGCCACAGCCCGGCATTGTTCGATTAAGACTAACAGCCAAAGGAAACAATAAAGAAAAACTCATACAGGAAATTAATTCTTTTTTCAGAAAATTGCAGGAAATTATCCCTGATTTAATTTTTGGATATGAAGAAGATACTCTTGAAGAAATTATCGGGAAATTATTAAAAGATAAAAATCAAACCCTGTCAACTGCCGAAAGCTGCACCGGAGGATACATTTCTCATCTTATTACAAGTGTTCCGGGAAGTTCAAATTATTATACAGGTTCGGTAATTGCTTATTCAAACCAAATTAAAGAAAGTTTACTTGGTGTACAAAACAAAACTTTAATTGATAATGGTGCAGTTAGCAAGCAGGTAGTTACTGAAATGGTTTTAGGAGTACAAAATAAATTCAAAACCGATTATGCTATAGCAACATCCGGTATAGCAGGACCTGATGGCGGAACCGAAAAAAAACCTGTGGGAACAACCTGGATTGCTATTGCAGCCCCCGGTAAAAAAGTAATTGCAAAAAAATATTTATTCGGTGAACACCGCGGAAGGAATATTCGCAAAGCAGCTTTAACCGCCATGAATATGTTGAGGAAGGAGTTAATTACTTAATTTGTTTATTGATTAAGGTTTCATAAACAATTGCAAATTTCTATATAGTTTCAACCTAATTTAATTTATCTTCGCGAAAAATTTTTAATCCCTAAAAAATCATATTATGAATTTAAGAAACATTTTAATTGCTTTATTTTTAATATCCGGCGTTGCCTTATATTCTCAGACACCAAATAGAAAAATCTATGATGAAAAAGCCGGTGAGAATGTACTTATCGGAAAATGTAATCGTAAAGCCCTGAAAACAGGTGATTTCGGTTTTAATTTTATTGTTAAATATAAAGAATATAATCCTAATGCCGCTGTTATTGAGAAAATCAAGGAACATTTGGATTGTGTTACAGTTACAGTTGTATTAGGCACATGGTGCAGCGATACAGAATTGCAATTACCGCGATTTTTTAAAATTATGGATTTGGCAAATTTCAATGAAAAAAATATATCACTAATTGGTGTTGATACAAAAATACAAACCTATATCACAGATATTAGTGATTTGGAAATCAAATTAATCCCTACATTTATTTTTTATCGCAATGGCAAAGAAATCGGGCGTATTGTTGAATCTCCCAAAAGAAGTCTTGAGAGAGATATTTTGAAAAAAATCAAATAACCGATCTTACATTTTGAATGAAAATAATAAATACAATCATAAATACTAAAAAGTATTTAAAAAATATCCGGTTGCAAAACCTGTCAATAGGATTTGTTCCTACAATGGGAGCATTACACGAAGGTCATCTTGAACTTATTAGAAAAGCAAAAAATGAAAATGATTTTGTTGCTTGTAGTATTTTCGTTAATCCAATCCAGTTTAACAATCGTGAAGACCTTGAAAAATACCCGAGAAATCTAGAACATGATATTTCAGAATTAGAAAAAATCGGTTGTGATCTTTTGTTTTCTCCATCTGCTAAAGAAATGTACCCTGCTCCTGTAAAAACAAAGTATGATTTCGGGAATCTGGAAAAGGTTATGGAAGGCAAGCACAGGACAGGGCATTTTAACGGAGTGGCTATTGTTGTTAAAAAATTATTTGAAATCATAAAACCTGATAAATCATATTTTGGTGAAAAGGATTATCAACAACTTGTAATTATTCAGGCATTGGTAAAAAAATATAATATTCCGGTTGAAATTGTTCCTTGTGCTACTATCAGAGAACCTGACGGATTAGCAAAAAGTTCAAGGAATAAACGTTTAACATCCGAAGAAAGAAAAATAGCTCCTGTTATTTATCAAATATTAAAAGAAGTAAAAAATAAAGCAGGCAAGACTCCAATTGACGAGTTAAACAAATGGGTTGAACAACAAATAAATAATTGCAAAGGCATGAAACCGGAATATTTTGAAATAGTTGATAAAAAAACACTCCAACCTATTGAAAGCTGGGAAAATAAAGATTGTATTGCTTGTATTGCACTTTTTTTAGGAAAAGTTCGTTTGATAGATAATATTTTTCTATTTTAGTCAAACCTGCTATTAAAATATTTTTGTATTTTTGCAGCATCATGAAAATAGAAGTTTTAAAATCAAAAATCCACAGGGCAACAATTACACAAGCTAATTTAAATTATATCGGCAGTATTGATATTGATGAAAATTTAATGGATGCTGTCAATTTAATTGAAAACGAAAAAGTTCACATATATAATATTTCAAACGGTGAACGACTTATAACTTATGTAATTAAAGGAAAAAGAGGCTCCGGAACAGTTTCACTGAATGGTGCTGCCGCCCGAAAAGCTCAGATTGGCGACCTGATCATAATAATTTCTTATGCATCAATGGAATTTGAAGAAGCAAAGAAATTTAAACCATCAATCATTTTTCCTGATAATAACAATCAATTAACCTGATTTTTTTGAATAAAAATTTAATAGCTGTATTTAAGTATCTGGTGTTTCTGTTTATTGGGCTGTTTTTATTATGGCTTGTTTTCAGAAAATTAGATTTGCATTTGGTTATCCGGCAAATTTTAGATGCTAATTACTGGTGGATTCTGTTGTCTTTTGTTTTTGGAATAATCAGCCATATTGCCAGAGCTACTCGCTGGAATATTCTGATAAATTCCTTAGGTTATAAAACCAAAATAAGCACTACTTTTTATGCTGTAATGATAGGATATTTTGCTAATATGGCATTGCCGAGATTAGGCGAAATAACACGTTGCGGCGTTTTAAGTAAAAAAGATAAAATTCCTTTTGATTCCCTTTTCGGTACAGTTGTGGCTGAAAGGATGTTTGATTTAATTATTCTTGTTTTTTTAATTATTGGTGTAATTGTTTTTCAGTTAAAATTGGTTGGAGGTTTTGTTGATGATAAAATATTTACTCCCCTATTTGCAAAATTCTCAAATAACATAATTCCGATTTTACTCATTTTATTTATTTTATTATTATTTTTTATAATAATTTTTTTCCTTTTCAGATATTTCAAACCCAGATTAAAAGAAAAATCATTTTACAGAAAAATAGCAGAATTTTTTAATGGTTTTTTTGACGGACTAAAAACAATTCTAAAATTAAAAAACAAACTAGGATTTTTGTTTTACACATTTGTTATTTGGTTTATGTATTTTTTAATGACTTATGTGGTATTTAATTCCATGCCCGAAACCTCTCATCTAACGGTTAATGATGGTATAACTGTGTTGGCAATAGGAAGCCTAGGCATGGTAGTACCGGTTCCCGGTGGTATTGGAGCTTATCACTTTTTTGTTAAAGCAATACTTTATGAATTATATGATGTTCCATCAACTGCTGCTGCATCATGGGCAACTTTGATCCATACTTCACAGGGAATAATGATTATTATTGTTGGAATTTTTTCATATATTATGATATTTATTCAAAGAAAAAAAACCGAACATGTCAAATCTTGAAATTATAAAATCAAAAATATTTTCTAAAGAATCTTTAAAATATCAATTAGCAATTTGGAGATTTTTAAGTAAGAAAATAGTATTCACTAACGGATGCTTTGATATACTTCATTTAGGACATATTGATTATTTATCTAAAGCCGCAGAATTTGGAAATGTGTTAATTGTTGGATTAAATTCTGATGATTCTGTCAGGACGATAAAAGGAATTAACCGTCCCATTAATGATGAAAATTCAAGAGCTATGATCTTAGCATCTTTAGGTTTTGTAAGTGCAGTAATATTATTTGATGAAGATACTCCATATAACTTAATCAAATTTGTTCAACCCGATGTTTTGATCAAAGGCAGTGATTATAAACCAGAAGATATTGTTGGCTATGATATTGTAAAAGCAAAAGGCGGTGTAATAGAAACAATTGATTTTTTAAACGGTTATTCAACTACTTCAATAATTGATAAGATAAAAAAGATTTAATAAAACGTTATAAGTTATTGGATGTCAGGAGGTTTTCTGTAAATTCCGAAAGTTTAAATAATTATTAAAAATGGCAAAACCAAGAATCATATTTTTCTGTCAGAATTGCGGTGCACAATCACCGAAATGGATTGGCAGATGCCCTTCGTGCGGTGAGTGGAATACTTATGCTGAAGAAGTTGTACATAGGGAAAAAGATAAAGACCAGATTGCAAAACTTTCAACAAAAAAAGATTCGGGAAAGCCGGTACCTGTCAATGAAATTAAAGAAGCTAAGGAAAATCGTATAAATACAAATAATACTGAACTGAACAGGGTATTAGGCGGGGGATTGGTCTATGGTTCATTGGTTTTAATTGGTGGTGAACCGGGTATTGGTAAATCCACATTAATGTTGCAAATTACTCTGAATATAAAAAACAAAAGAAC
>CAZREZ010000047.1:0-12678 GCA_964599115.1 uncultured Bacteroidales bacterium | reverse complement strand
CCCCCCCCCCCATTCTATTTTAAGATTACTGTATCACTACTTTATTGTTTTATATTATGCTAATTATTTTCATTATAATACTGTCTTTAAGCTTTATAACAATCCGCTTTTTATCCTTTCAACTTTTTATAAAGACAAAAATTACAAATATTTACCTTGTTGCAACAAAAATTACATCTTTATTATGGGGAAGAATAAGTTTATTAAATTATAACCATCCCGAAAGATACAAGTTATTTTATTTAAAGGACTTTAAAGGGGTGGTATTTATTTAGCAAAGATTGCATATTTTCAGACTTTCGATGCTAAACCAAGTTAAAATTATTAAAAACAGAAATATATAAAATTTTATTATTATGAAAAAAAAACTTTTATGGTTATTATTGTTAGTTCCGGCAATTTTTATTGCTGCGAACTATCCCTTTACCAGTGATATAGAAACCTCAGATGGTGAGAGTGATTGTGTTGATTGTGGTGAAGTTCACCAAAACTGGGATGGAAACAGCGGATGTGGTTATTTTTTCGATTTCTCATGGACTTTTACAGGAAATTGCACATTAGTTGATCTTGATTTAACTACTCCAGACGTACAAAATTATTTTAGCGATGAAGAGGCTTGGATATGGACTACAGGAGAAGATGGTGTTATAAAAATGCAGCCCAAACCAGGCTATACTGATCCTGGTTTTTATTACTCATGTGATATAGAAGTGCATTTTGAAGGTGATATCGTGGAATACACATTATGGACTTGTTTTGTAGATGATTACCCCGGACCATATCCACCTGCATGTTATTAGCATTTATCATTGTTTTGTACAAAAGAAAGTTGCCTGTGCGGCAACTTTCTTTCTGGAATTGCAATCTTAATGCAATTAAATCTAATAAGTAAAACTATTGGTATAAAAAATTATTTAATAAAATTGTAAACATGAAAAAATCCATATATTTTATTTTGGCCTTTATCCTGGTACTCATAACAAACACTTTCGCTCAAAGACCTACCCTTGAAATTAGCTTTACATCCTTATATTACGGGCAATATGTTTCATTGGACAGCATAATGATTAAAAACCTGAGCCAGGGAGGTGATACTATGCTGTATGCACCTGATACGACATTGGTTTTGGAATATACTGTAGGTATAAACGAAAATAAATATATAGGAAAAAACAACTTTTCTGTATCACAAAATTACCCAAATCCTGTGACTAATGGACAAACCACAATTGATGTATATCTGCCGGAAAAGGAACATCTCAAAATCCAAGTTGTTGACATTTTGGGCAGGATGGCAGCCCGATACAACAGCAAATTAAATGCAGGCAAGCATGTTTTTACTTTTTATCCCGGGAAAGAAAAGCACTATGTATTTTCAGCTTTTGCCGGAAACATCTGTCGGGCAATTAAAATAACAAGTTTACAAAGTAATACTAATGCAATAAGTCGGTTAATATACAATGGCAATAATTGCCTCAAGACAAACATGAAATCAGCTATAGGAAATATTAACTTTACATTTACCTTAGGCGATACTTTGAGGTATATTGGTTATGCGAGTACACCGGCCGGGATAAGAGGAAGTGATGTTATTGATGATACACCCCTTGATAATAAAACAATAACATTTGAAATAATTGAAGGAGTACCCTGCCCTGACATAGCAGCAATAACATACCAGGGCTATACTTATACTACTGTTCAAATATTTGACCAGTGCTGGCTTAAAGAGAACCTGAATATTGGGATTATGATAAACGGTGATACTAATATGAAGGATAATGGTATTATTGAAAAGTATTGTTACGATAATAACGAAAGAAATTGCGATGTATATGGAGGCTTGTACCAATGGGATGAAATGATGCAATATATTACCTTGCCCGGAGTGCAGGGAATTTGTCCTGTGGGTTGGCACATCTCAACTGATGAGGAATGGACACAATTATCAGACTCACTTGGAGGAGCAGGTCATGCAGGAAGAGATGTGAAAGAGACAGGCACAAGCCATTGGTATTCGCCGAACAGTGCAAGCAACTCATCCGGTTTTACTGCTTTACCGGGAGGATATCGGGGATATAACAGCGGAACCTTTGAAATGATTGGAGAAGGTGCTGATTTTTTTACCTCAACTGAAGGGAGTGGACCCTATCCTTTTGTGTTTTATAGATCTCTCTACTATGCTTCCTCTATGATGGGTGGAAGTGGGAGTGGTGGTGTATGGAAAACACATGGTAATTCTGTGCGTTGCATAAAGGATTAGGAATGGGCCTCTATAATAATTTAATAAATTTGAAAAAATGAAAAAAATCACATATTTAATTTCAGTTTTTATAATTCTATTTTTTACAAATACTTATGCCCAAAGGCCTAACCTTGAAATAAGTTTTACATCGCTATATTACGGTCAATACTTTTCATTGGACAGTATAATGATCAAAAACCTGAGCCAGGGAAGTGATACTATACTGTATGCACCTGATACTACACTGGTGTTGGAGTATATCGTGGGTATAACCGATAATGAAGGTATAGGAAAAAACAGAATGGTTGTTTCACAGAATTATCCAAACCCGGTATCTTACGGACAAACTACAATTGAAATTTATTTACCAAAAAAGGAACATCTCAAAATCCAAGTTGTTGACATTTTGGGCAGAGTGGCAGCCCGATACAACAGCAAATTGTATGCAGGCAAGCATGTTTTTACTTTTTATCCCGGGAAAGAAAAGTACTATATATTTTCAGCTTTTTCAGGAAACAGTACACAAGCAATTAAAATTACAAGTTTACAAAGCAATATGAATGCAAGTGTCCGCTTACAATATAATGGCAATGAAGGCCCAAAGAAAAACATGAAATCAGCTATAGGAAATAGTAATTTTGCATTTACCTTAGGCGATACTTTAAGGTATATTGGTTATGCGAATACACCGGACAGTATAAGGGGAAGCGATGTTATTGATGATACACCCCTTGATAATAAAACAATAACATTTGAAATAATTGAAGGAGTACCATGCTCGGGAACAGCGGCAATAACTTACCATGGACAAACTTATACTACTGTTCAAATATCTGACCAGTGCTGGCTTAAAGAGAACATGAACTACGAAACAGCCAACAGTTGGTGTTTCAATAATGAACAGGCCAACTGCGATACTTACGGCCGTTTATATAAATGGCAAACCGCACAATCTGTATGTCCTCCAGGCTGGCATTTGCCAAGTGATGATGAGTGGAAAATATTAGAAGGCAATGTTGACACAGAGTATGGCGTGGGTAGTAGCGAATGGGAAAAAACAGGCTGGCGTGGCTTTGATGCAGGTAAACATTTGAAGACCATAATCGGTTGGGATAACAATGGCAATGGTGATAACTACAGTGGATTCACTGCTCTCCCCGGAGGCTACTTTCTCGATAGTTGGTCATTCTACTATCTGGGCAGCAACGGCTACTTTTGGTCTTCGAGTGAGATCGGAGGTTGGAACGCATGGTACCGGCACTTGCGCTACTATCTTGATAATGTGGGCAGGTACACCACTGATAGGACGTATGGATTCTCAGTCCGCTGCTTGAAAGATTAATTTATTTCCTTGTCAACTCCTGAAATACTTCTTCAAGGGTTTTTTCTTCTTTACTCATTGAAAGAACAGTTAAATTATTTTCAACTGCGAACTTAAAAATATCAGGGCGAATATCTTTATCTGTAACCGATTCAATTAACCAGATATTATCCCTTAGGTTTTTCATTTCTTTAATTCCCTGAATTGATTTTAATAACTGCTTTTTAACAGGAGAATTAAATTCAACATTAATAATTTGAGTTTTTGAAGAAATTTTTGCAAGATTTGAAGTTTTATCATCTGCAACAATTTTACCATTATCAATTATAATTGCTCTGTCGCAAATGGCTTCAACTTCCTGCATGATATGAGTTGAAAGCATCACGGTTTTTTCTTTACCGATTTCTTTTATCAGGTTTCTGATTTCAAGTAATTGATTCGGGTCAAGGCCTGAAGTCGGTTCATCAAGAATTAAAACTTCGGGATTATGTATTAATGCTTGAGCAAGTCCTACCCGTTGCCTGTAACCTTTTGACAAAGCAGCGATCTTTTTATTTTGCTCTGTATGTAACCCTGTAATATCAATCATTTCAGCAATCCGTTCTTTTGTTTGACTGCCTAAATGATGGATGCCTGCAACAAAAAACAAAAATTCCTTAACATACATATCAAGGTATAAGGGATTGTTCTCAGGAAGGTAACCAACTCTTTTTCTAACCTCAATGGATTGTTCAAAAATATCAAAACCATTAACAATTACCTCACCTGATGTTGGAGGAATAAAGCAAGTGATTATCTTCATCATTGTGGATTTCCCTGCACCGTTAGGTCCAAGCAATCCGACTATCCCACCCGGCTGTATTTCAAAAGACACATTATCAAGTGCTTTATTTTTGCCGAATGTTTTCGTAATATTTTTAACTATTATTGACATGAAACGCCTCTTTAAACTCCTTTTCAAATTGTTCATTTACTGAATCACAACCGTATTCAAAAATACGATTATTATTATCAATATTTGTGAAAACGAATTGATATTTTTTAGCATTAATTTCTGTTGGCAACAATGATAGTGCTTCCATTCTGATATCGTGTATGTCGGATTTTTCTTTTGAGCCGAGTTTTTTCAAAAGATCAACTATTTGCAGGTATGACAAGCGTTCAACCTTTGAAATAAATTGCTTATCAAATTCCTGTATTACTTGTTGCGTGTTTGTAAAACTCCCTCCTGATTCAAGAGGTAATGAACCGGGTAATATCAGGTTGGCTTGTTTTGCGGTCTCTGTCATAAAATAATCCTGCACCACAACAAAATCAACAATAGCAAGCCAACCGGCAATCTGTACTTTATTCCTTGCACAACCCAAAGGATCTTCACCAAAAATAAATATGTTCTTTAAAATTCCTTTTTCAAGCGAATTATACTGACTTACATTTATTGTATGCGGTAATTTTTTAGCATTCCATTTTTTCTTCAATTTTGCAATAAAATCCTTATTATCAATAGGTTGTATTCCAACTCCAAATGTCGGGCAAATACCCATATCAAACAATCCCTGTGAATTATTTTTTTCTTTTAATGAAATTAAGCCACTTGAGGTTTTACCGAGTTTTCCGGTTATCTTAGCTAAGTTAAATAATTCAACACAAGAATTTGAAGAAAGTTCTTTTTCGGAAAATACTAAAATTGCATTTAATTGCTTATTGTATTCCTTAGCGAATTCCACAATTTTATCCATGTATTTAACGCCGGATTTTTCAACAAGTTCAACGAAATTTTCTTTCAGCAATTTTTCTTTGTATTCTTCAAAACCTTTGCAATTATCCTTGATGAACATTCCGTTTTGGAAATTATTCGCAACAATATAATAATTGACTGCTTTAATAAAATGATAGTAGGATTTTATTTCAAGCACTTCATCAGCTTTATGTTTTATAGTACTGTCTTTATGAACAGTAATTAGTTCAACCGGAATATTATGTTTATACTGAGCATTATTGATCATAAATCCTGCCACAGCATTATCTCTGTTGATTTCAGAACCTATCAGATATATTTTACTTGCGCCCTCAATCTGATCAAAAGGTACATTAGCTTTTGAGTTATCAACATATCCGGTGTCACGGTTCAGATAATGAAAGCTTGTAACATTATTTGTTTTCGCACCTGCTCTTGCCAGCTTTTGAATCAGATACATTTCTTCATTAGACAGGCGCGCACCGGCAAAAAACACATTGTCATCAGGCTTAACAGATTTTATCTTTTCAGTTATAATATCATAAGCTTTTTCAAAACTTATTTCCTCAAACCTGCCGTTAATTTTCAGCAATGGTTTAGTAATTCTTGAATTATCATTCAGATAATGGTAACCGAATTTCGGATATTTACATAAATTACCATCTTTATTGATTTGCCCATGCTGTCCTGTAACCTTCATCACAAATTGGTTTTTGTGATTAATTGTAATTTCACATCCTACAGAACAATAATTACAAATAGTATCAACCGGATCTAATTTTATGGGGCCAGGTTTGAACAACACGTTTTCGGTAATTGCACCTGTAGGACAGGTTGAGATACATAATCCACATGATTCGCAGGTAGTATCCTGTAATGAATTCCCCATACCCGGAGCTACGTAAGTATCATATCCTCGATTTACTAATCCAATAGCATCAGCTCCTACAACTTCGCGGCAAATCCTGATACATCTTGCACACAAGATGCATTTATTATTATCAATCTCAATATAGGGATGCCTGAAGTCAATTTGATATTCTGCATATTCTCCGCTTAGTCTTTTTTGTTCAACATTATATTCTGTTGAATATTTTTTCAGATCGCAGGTAAAAATTTCAGTACAGCCACATTCAAAACAACGTTGTGCTTCGTGTTTTACAACATCTTCATTTGCATAACCTAATTCAACTTCTTTGAAATTCATTCTTTCGGAAGGATCAAGGGTTGGCATTTCTTCACGCTTCTGCTCAGTAAAGTGTCCTTTATAATCTTCGATTACCTGAGTTTTAAAATTATCTTTTTTACTGATAAATTCATTAGGTAGAGGTTCAACAGGTAAATTATGTAAATACTGGTTGCAGCTTCTTGAAGCAATTTTTGCCTGTGCAACAGCTTCAATTAAAGTAGCGGGACCTGTAACACCGTCTCCTGCAGCAAACACGTTTTTTATACCGGTTTGGAGAGTATAGGGATTAGCATCAATATCACCCCATCTATTAAGTTTAAATTCTCCTTCATCGGTTATTTCATTCACTTCGTCAAGGAAATTAACAACGGTTTTCTGTCCGATTGCTGCCAGAATATAATCTACTTCCAGTTCAAATTCAGAACCTTCAATCGGAACAGGTCTTCTTCTGCCTGAAGCATCCGGTTCTCCCAATTTCATTTTCAGGCAGGTCATTGACTTCACCTTGCCGTTTTTATCTTTATTTACTTTTGAAGGATTTGTCAATAACATATATTCAACGCCCTCAAGTTTTGATTCATGAATTTCAATCGGGTTAGCAGGCATTTCATTTTCAGTTCTACGATAAATCACATAAACATTATCAGCACCACAACGTTTGGAGGTACGGCAACAATCCATTGCTGTATTTCCACCACCAACAACAGCAACCTTTTTACCTTTAAAATTATATTTCTGACCTGTCATCTCCATGTTTTTCAAAAAATAAATACCCGGAAAAACATTTTCGGCATCATCACCTTCGCAGCCTATCAATGTTCCTTTTTGAGAACCTATTGTTAAAATTACAGCATCATATTTTTTTTGCAGGTCTTTATATTTAAGATTTTCCCCCAACTTTTTATTATAAAATATCTTAACGCCCATGTCGGTAATATTATCAACTTCTTTCTGAAGGAGGTCGTTAGGCAGGCGATACTCGGGAATTCCATATCTGAGCCATCCGCCGGCTTTTGGACTTGCTTCGTAAATATCAACCTGATGTCCTTCTTTTTGCAGAAAGAAACCTGCTGACAATCCTCCGGGACCGGCACCGATAACAGCAACTTTTTTACCGGTAGATTTTTTAATTTCAGGAATATATTTATTTTCGGATTCAAGGTCATAATCAGCAGCAAATCTTTTCATATAGTCAATTCCAACTGCAGCGCCCTCATCCAATAGATTTCTCCTACAAGCAGTTTCGCACGGACGAACACAAACTCTTCCGCAAATAGCAGGTAATGGATTTGTATCTTTTATCAAAGCAACTGCTTCGTTATATTGTCCTTTGTCAATCAACGAAATATAACCCTGAATATCAACTCCTGCAGGACATGCCTGGGTACAAGGTGCTAAACAATCGGCATAATGGTTACTCAAAAGAAGTTCTAAGGCTGTTTTTCTCGCTTTCTTAATTCTCTCGTTATGAGTATCAATTTTCATCCCATCGGTAACCTTTGTAGAACATGATGGTTGCAACCCTCGCATACCCTCAACTTCAACAACACAAACATAACATGAAGTGTATGGTTTTATTCTCGGATCGTTGCAAAGAGTAGGAATTTCAATATTATTCCGTTTAGCAAGGTCCAAGATTGTTTCACCTCTATATGCTTGTATAATTTTACCGTTTAACTTTACATTTAATCTTTCTCTCATTGTTAATAGATTATTATTGCATCAAATTTACATTTTGCATAACACGTCCCGCATTTAATACAATCATCCTGACGGATAAAGTGAACTTCTTTTCTTGCTCCGTCAATAGCATCGGTAGGACAATTTTTAGCACAAACCGTACAACCGGTACATTTCTCAGGATCAACTTCATAAGTTAGTAGTGGTTTACAAACTTTCGCAGGACATTTTTTATCCCTGATATGAGCTTCATACTCTTCCCTGAAATATTTAATTGTAGTTAAGACAGGATTTGGAGCAGTTTGTCCCAAACCACAAAGTGAACTGTCTTTTATCTGGTAAGATAATTCTTCAAGTTTTTCAATATCACCTTCTTCTCCTTTTCCTTCGGTAATCCTGGTAAGAATTTCAAGCATTCGTTTTGTTCCGGCACGGCAAAATGTACATTTGCCACAAGATTCTTTTTGTGTAAAATCAATAAAGAATTTTGCCACATCAATCATACAGGTTGTCTCGTCCATTACAACCATACCTCCCGAACCCATAATTGCTCCTGTAGCATTTACCGAGTCATAATCAACGATAGTATCTGCAAGATATGCGGGGATGCAACCTCCTGAAGGACCACCCATTTGTACAGCTTTGAATTTCTTATCATTTTGTATTCCACCTCCAAGTTTAAAAATAACATCCCTGATGCTCATTCCCATAGGTACTTCAACCAGTCCTGAACGTTTAATCTTTCCTGCCAGAGCGAATACTTTTGTTCCCTTACTTTTTTCAGTTCCATATTTGGCATACTCTTCCGAACCATGTAATAAGATCCAAGGGATGTTGGCAAGTGTTTCAACATTATTTATATTGGTTGGTTTTTGCCACAGCCCTGATTCGGCAGGGAACGGAGGACGTTTTCTGGGCATTCCTCTTTCACCTTCAACAGAAGCAATTAATGCTGTTTCTTCACCACAAACAAAGGCGCCGGCACCTTCTTTTATATAAATATCAAAATTAAAACCATCAATACCCAAAATATTTTTACCTAAATAGCCTTTTTCTCTTGCCTGTTCAATAGCTATATTCAGTCGTTTAATGGCAAGAGGATATTCGGCACGACAATAAATCACTCCACCGGTAGCTTCAATAGCATAAGCCCCGATAATCATTCCTTCAAGAACAGCATGAGGGTCACCTTCAAGAACAGAGCGGTCCATAAAAGCACCGGGGTCACCTTCATCAGCATTACAAATAATAAATTTTTCATCGGCTTTATTATTATTTGCAAATTTCCATTTCAAACCAGTTGGAAAACCTCCTCCTCCTCTTCCTCTTAATCCCGAATTAATTACAGTTTGAATTACATCCAATCTGGAAATTCTTTGTCCTGCTATTTTTCTTATTGCACGATAACCTCCTCTAACTTCATATTCTTCAATTTTTTCAGGGTCAATATATCCACAGTTTCTCAAAGTAATTTTCACCTGGTCCTCTATAAAGTCCTTATCAGGAGTCTCAAACAAATCGGTCTGAACCACATAACTTTTTATTGGTTCATTTTCCAGTATATGTTTTTCAATGAGTTCGGCTGCCTTTTTTTCATTTATATCTCCATACAAATATGAACCGTTATCATCAACTATCTCAACCAGTGGTTCCCGATAACACATGCCTATACAACCGGTTTTCTTTAATTCAAATTTTAAATTATCAGCTTCTTTCAAAGCTTTAATTTTTTCAAATACCTTGTTTGCACCTGCGGCAATTCCACAACTTCCAAGCCCGACAATTACTTTTATGTTTTCCATAATTAATTACTCTCCTTAATTCTAATGTTTTTGATAATCTTTACAGCCTGCCCACCGGTTAGTTTTCCATGTGTATCATTATCAATCATCATAACAGGAGCTAAAGAACAACATCCCAGACAAGCAACCGATTCAAGAGTAAACATACCATCTTCGGTAGTTTCTCCATCATTAATCTTTAATGACTCCTTTAAAGCATCGGTAATGGCATTTGCATTTTGTACATGACATGCAGTACCATGACAAACTTTAATTATATGTTTGCCAACCGGGTTCAATCTGAACTGAGCATAAAACGTGACAACACCATACATGTCGCTAAGTTCTATGCCAACTTCTGAGGAAATCTTTTTAAACGCTTCGTGTGGAATGTACCCAAAAATGTCTTGTGTTCCTTGTAAAAGTGGAATCAGATTGCCTTTTTTATCTTTATATTTTTCTATTAAAGAATCCAATAAATTTACATCAACCTGTTCCTGTTCTTCTGTGATTTTTTTACTACTGATTCTTGCTATTCGCATATCCTTAAAATATTAAAATTTGAAGTCGCAAAATTATAAAAATAATTTTAAAACAAACATTATTGAAGTTGATGAATCAAGTATTTTTTGTGAGATTACAATCTAAAATTAAATACTTATTAAAATTACATACTTATAAAATAATTAAATTATTCTACATCGTGGAAATTTATTTAAAACTGTAATAAATATTTTTGCAAAACCTTCTGATTTTTTGTAACTTTACTGCGCTATTTTAAAACACTACAAAAATGAAAAAATTAATCTTCTTGCTCGCAGTATTTTTAATTCAGTTACCTGTTAATTCAAACACATGGAATAATTTTTGTCCCGACAGTATCCATGCTATCAACATTTGTTTTGGTGTCGGCTCAAGTAAAGGCGTAATTTGTACTCCGGATGGAATGTATCTTCATGATGATTATAATCAGATATGGAATTATTTCACTTACAGTGGATTACCCGTGTTGGAAGCAGCTCAGTTTAATGCAACACAAATCCTGGTTGTGATGGGCAACGGAAGTTGGTCTGATGGTATCTATACTTTCGACCTCGAAACCTTCCAGTTCAGCCTTGTTCACTGGTGTGTGAACCCGAACTTTATTAAATACCATTTTCCGTCAGGAACTTATTATGTTGGCTGTCAGTTCGGTGGTTTACTAAAGTCAACCGACGGCTTAACTTGGACAGATGTACCTTATTTTACCGATAAAACCTGCACGTGCATGGATTTTTACGAAAATCATTTTGTAATTTCCGAAGTCAGTAATGTTTTCAACACTTACTGGTCGAATGATAGTGGTAATACATGGAACCAAACTGCCGGCGGAATTCCTATAATAACGGATATGGAATTTACTAACCAAGGAATACTTTACGGTATTTTCCCTGATTATTCCAATTCCTCCGGACTATATAGTTCTGATAATTACGGTGCAAACTGGAATTTGGAATTTTATGCTAATAATATGAGCGCTGTGGGTTTTGATGCTTTAAATAATATATTTGTTGGATGGGAAGCTCCTTTTGGAAGCTACGAAGGAATAGCGATCTATGACCCTCAGGCTGCCCCACCCGGACTTACTTTTCTTAATACAAATCTGCCATGTATTAATATCAATAAAATAAAACTCAATCCAACCTGGAGTAGTATCGCAATTTTCTGTTGTACCGACAGCGGTGTATATTTTTCCAATGATTACCTTACAGGCATAAATCAAAATAAAAAAAATAAATACTCTGTTTCTGTTTTCCCTAATCCATTAAAGAATTACACAAATATTAATTTTACCTTCCCTTGTCAAGATCATGGCAATATATCTATATTTATTTTTAATAATCAGGGAATTAAGATTGATGAGATTCGGGTAAATAATAATTTATCAGGTAAATATAATGTGAGATGGGAGCCGGGCAATTTACCGGCAGGAATCTATAATTGTTTTATTAGCAATAAGCATAATATGATTTCTCAAAAGTTGGTGGTTTATTAGGCACTTAAAGTGTCTGGTAATAATCCGTAATTGTGTTTATTTTTTCTTCTTTACTAAAGACAACTTCTTGTGCATTGCATTAGCAGCTATTCTTCCCGCTCCCATTGCCAGGATAACTGTAGCTGAACCTGTAACTATATCGCCACCGGCATAAACATTTTCAATTGAAGTTTCATTTGTTTCGGTGTTTACTTCGATATATCCCCATTTATTTAGCTTCAGCTCAGGGGTAGATTTGAAAATGATAGGATTAGGACCATTACCAATTGCAACTATTGCAAGATCACATTCAACAGTAAAGTTTGAACCTTCGATAGGTAATGGCCTTCTTCTGCCTGACTTGTCAGGTTCGCCCAGCTCCATTTTAATACACTCAATGGCCTTAATCTTATTATTATCGGTTCCAATATATCTTACAGGATTGTTCAATAATTTAAAAATAATGCCTTCTTCTCCTGCATGATTAACTTCTTCGGCTCTTGCAGGAAGTTCATGACGCGATCTTCTGTAAATTATAGTAACTTCGTCTGAACCGGCTCTTTTTGCGCTTCGGGCACAATCCATAGCAACATTACCTCCTCCGATAACTGCAACTTTATTACCATGTGGCATGGGTGTATCGTATTCAGGAAATCTATATGCTTTCATCAAATTCATCCGTGTAAGATATTCATTTGCTGAAAAAACAT
>CAZREZ010000046.1:0-13185 GCA_964599115.1 uncultured Bacteroidales bacterium | reverse complement strand
GAAGTTTATTGAAACTGCTTTAATAGATGCAGACATTATTTTATTGGTAACCGAAGTAAATGACAAGATTAAGCATATTGAAATCCTGAAGAAAATTGAAAAACTAAATATCCCAATATTGGTTTTGATAAATAAAATTGACCTTTCCGACCAGCAAACCACTGAAGAACAAATAAAATTATGGAAATCCAGATTAAAAAAAGCTGATGTTATTCCAATTTCAGCTTTGGAAAAATTTAACATTAAAAAGGTTTTTGACAAAATAATTGAAAAACTGCCGGAAAATCCGCCCTTTTTCCCAAAAGATGAGTTAACGGATAAATCACAAAGATTTTTTGTTTCAGAAATAATACGCGAAAAAATTCTTCTATATTATTCTAAAGAAATTCCTTACTCAATTGAAGTTGTGATAGATGAATTTAAAGAAGAAAAAAATCTAATCAGGATTAAAGCATTTATTTATGTTGCACGTGATTCGCAAAAAGCAATAATTATAGGACATAAAGGAAATGCTATTAAAAAAGTTGGAACTGAAGCCAGAATTGATATAGAAGATTTTACTGAGAAAAAAGTGTATCTTGAGTTAAGTGTAAAAGTTAATAAAGACTGGCGAAATAAGGAAAGTCAGCTAAAGCGTTTCGGTTATATTAATTAATTTAATTAAATATAATAATGGGAAATATTGTTGCAATTGTCGGAAGACCAAATGTAGGTAAATCCACTTTTTTCAACAGGTTAGTTGAAAGTCGTCAGGCTATTGTTGAACATACAAGTGGTGTTACCCGCGACAGGCATTATGGTAAAACCGATTGGAACGGAATAGAATTTTCTGTAATTGACACCGGAGGATATGTAGTTGGTTCGGATGACGTTTTTGAGGAAGAAATAAGAAAACAGGTAGCTTTTGCAATAAACGAAGCTGATGTCATAATATTTATGGTTGATGTAAAAGAAGGATTAACCGGTATGGATGAAGATGTTGCCAACATCCTCAGAAAATCTGAAAAAAAAGTATTTTTAGTCGTAAATAAAGTTGATAACAATAAAAGACTTATTGATGCCAACGAATTCTATCAACTCGGATTTGATAAAATTTACTGTATTTCTTCAATAAACGGCAGTGGAACCGGTGATTTGCTTGATGATGTGGTAAAAGAATTTCCCGAATCAAAAAAAGAAGAAATTCCCGACCTCCCCAAATATGCTGTTATCGGCAGACCTAATGTTGGTAAATCTTCATTGATAAATGCTTTAATAGGAGATGAGCGAAATATAGTTACTCCGGTAGCCGGAACAACCCGCGATTCAATTTATACACGATACAACAGCTTTGGATTTGATTTTGTGTTAGTTGATACGGCAGGTTTGCGAAAAAAAGGAAAGGTTTATGAAAATATTGAATTTTACTCTGTAATGCGTTCTATCAGGGCAATAGAAAATTCAGATGTTTGTTTTTTGCTGATTGATGCACATGATGGTTTTGAAGGACAGGATTTAAACATTTTTCATCTTGCTGAAAAAAATAAAAAAGGTGTTATTATTATTGTTAATAAATGGGATTTGATTGAAAAAACTTCTAATACACATATTGAATTTGAAAATAAAATCAGAGAAAAAATCGCACCATTTAAGGACGTTCCAATCATTTTTACTTCTGTAACCAATAAACAAAGAATTTTTAAAGCACTTGAAATTGCTCATCAGGTTTACAAAAACAGAAGTAATCGTATTACTACTTCAAAACTGAATGATATTTTGCTACCAATAATTGAAGCTACACCTCCACCGGCAGCTTCAAGAGGCAGGTATATCAGAATAAAGTATATCACACAATTACCAACACCTTTTCCTGCATTTGTGTTTTTCTGCAATTTACCTCAGGATGTTAAAGACTCATATAAACGGTTTTTGGAAAACAAAATACGTGAGAACTTTGATTTTACAGGAGTTCCGATTCAAATATATTTCAGAAAAAAATAACATTTTAGAAAAGTCTAAATGGATAGCGGATTACGGATTGATAAATGGCTCTGGGCAGTACGAATTTTCAAAACACGCAACCAGGCAGCCGATGCTTGTAAAGCCGGTAAAGTGAAAATTGATAGCAGCAGCGTTAAACCTTCAAGGGAAATAAAGATAAATGATATTATTACAGTTCAAATTGGGGCTTTAACTAAAACCATTAAAGTTACAGGCATTATTAAAAACCGTGTTTCGGCAAAATTAGCTGTTGATCATGTTGAAGACCTTACACCTGAAGAAGAATATAAAAAACTCAAATTAATGAAAGAGGTAAATTTTGAAAGACGTGACAGGGGTGTTGGCAGACCTACAAAAAAAGAAAGAAGAATAATTACGAAACTGAAAAAAAATAAATTTTAATTCTCTGTGTCATTTTTTTCGTAATCAATCTCTTTAATCAATTCACCTTTCTCATCCCAGAATTTCCATTTACCGGCACGGGTTCCATTTTCATATTTACCTTCAATATATTTTACGCCATTTCTGTGCCACGTCATACCAATGCCATCTCTTCTGCCATCCTTAAAAAAACCTTTACTCCATTTATTACCATTTTCGTAGTAATATAACCATTCCCCATTCCTCAGATTGTTTTTAAAAGTTCCTTCCATTCTTATCTTATGATTTTCATAATAAGAGATTTCTTTTACTAATAATGAATCACCATTTTGAATTTCATAAAGTTTAATAACTTTTGGTGTACCATCCTCATAAGTTGATTCAACAACTTCATGTAATTTACCCGTGCAGGCAAATAATAAAACCAAAACAAAAAACAAATTAATTATTTTTTTCATCCTTTTAATTTTTTTTAACGCTCAAATAAAATTCTCTGACCTTTTACCAATTCATTAAATTCACCATTATCATAAACTAAATTTCCATTTACAAAAGTATGTGAAATTTTTGATTTGAAAGTATGTCCTTCAAAAGGTGACCATGCGCATTTATACAAAATATTTGCTTTATTAACTTCCTGACTTGCATTTAAATCAACTAAAGTTAAATCAGCCCAATATCCTTCTCTTACGAATCCTCGTTTTTTTATCCGATAACATACTGAGGGTGCATGACACATTTTTTCCACAATTTTCTCCAAAGATATTTTTCCCTCGTGATAAAAATCAAGCATAGCCAATAATGAATGCTGAACCATAGGTCCGCCTGACGGGGCTTTAAAATAAGTATTCAATTTCTCGTCTAATGTATGCGGGGCATGGTCAGTAGCAATTATATCAATTTTATTATTCAAAACACCTTCAAATAAATCCTCCTGGTCATTTTTAGTTTTTATTGCAGGATTCCATTTTATTTTTGTTTTGAGCTTATTATAATCACCATCATTAAACCATAAATGATGTACACATACTTCTGATGTAATTTTTTTCTTTTCAAGCGGAATAGTATTGTCAAATAGCTCCAATTCTTTGGCTGTTGACAAATGTAAGATATGCAAGCGAGTGTTGTATTTCTTAGCAAGATCAACAGCTAAAGCCGATGATTTATAACATGCCTCTTCACTCCTTATCAATGGATGGTTTTCAATAGGAATATTTTCCCCAAACTTATCTTTGTAAAAATTTATGTTCTTTTGAATAATCTCTTCATCCTCACAATGAACTGCAACTAAAAGTTTGGATTTCGAAAATATTTCATTTAATATATCAATATCATTTACCAGTATATTTCCGGTTGATGCACCCATAAAAACCTTTATTCCACAAACATTTTTGGGATTGGTTTTTAAAACCTCATTTATGTTATCATTTGATGCTCCAAAATAAAAAGAATAATTTGCTAATGATTTTTCAGCAGCAATTTTATATTTATTTTCCAATAATTCCTGAGTTAAAACATTCGGAATTGTATTAGGCATTTCCATAAAGGAAGTTATACCACCGGCTATGGCCGCTTTGCTTTCGGATTGAATATCTGCTTTATGAGTTAATCCCGGCTCCCTAAAATGTACATGGTCGTCAATTACACCCGGAATAAGGTATTTCCCATTCGCATCAATTATTGTATAATTTTTATTTTCATCTCTTACGAATGTATTTTTATTTTTTCTTATAATCTTAGAAATCAAGCCATTTTCAATTATCAATTCACCCTGAAAAATTTCTCCTTCATTAACAATTTGTGCGTTGATAATATGAAAATTATTTCTCATCTACTTCACCGGTTCTATCCTGTTTAATATACTTCTAAAACGCAAATCTATAACACCAAAAATTGCTTCTTTAAAAATACTTGTATTCATTTTTGATTCTCCTTCGGTGCGGTCGGTAAAAATAATTGGCACTTCTTCAACATTAAATCCGAGCTTCCATGTAGTAAATTTCATTTCGATCTGAAAAGCATAACCTGTAAATTTAACTTTATCAAGATTTATTGTTTCTAAAACTTTCCGTTTATAACACTTAAAACCGGCTGTAGTATCCCACACTTTCATTCTTGTAATAAACCGCACATAAGCCGAAGCATAATACGACATCAAAACCCTGCCAATTGGCCAATTCACAACATTTACACCTGTTACATATCGTGAACCGATTGCAAGGTCTGCACCATTATTTGCACAAGCATCATATAAACGAATAAGGTCATCAGGATTGTGTGAGAAGTCTGCATCCATTTCAAAAATATATTCGTACCCTTTTTTCAGAGCCCATTTAAAGCCATGTATATAAGCAGTGCCTAACCCCAATTTACCTTTTCTTTCCTCAATAAATAAACGTTCGGGGAATTCTTTTATTAAAGATTTTACAATATCCGCAGTTCCATCAGGTGAACCATCATCAACTATCAGGATATCAAATTCTTTGTCTAAAGAAAATACTTTACGAATTATTTTTTCAATATTTTCTTTTTCTTTATATGTAGGTATTATTACTAAACTATCTGACACTATCCAAAATTTTAACTTTACGAAATTAAATTATTGATTTAAAAGAAAAAAACATTTTAAGATTATTTAACGAAAAAACTACAATATGGAATCTGTAAACTGCAACAATATATCTAAAAATTGACAATCCTATGTATTCAGTAGTAAAATTTTTGATAATGAATTTTATCTTCCTTTTATTTCACCGCCACCAAACATTACCATACCTCTAATAATAAGTGTCTTTTTTGTTTCCTTAGTAATCGAAGTTGTAACATACCGTTTGTCTGAAAATCCTCCAAAAATACTTGTTACCTTATTTAGTACGATCCAGTCATTGGGTACTATAATATTTGAGCCTCCAAACATGTAAAAAATTTCTATAACATTAGTTTCATCTGAAAGTTCAGCATTGGTCATATCAATATCTGAGCCTCCAAAAATTGAAGTTATACTGCCGCCCCTGAAATTTTTACCGGAAATTTTCTTTTCAGAACCACTGAAAAGATTGAATTCATCTAAAAAGTCCACTTCCTTGTCATGCGTATCTCTGATTTCCATTCTCTTTCTTCCGTAACCATGCTTGAATATTATGATTACACCTATAGCTATTAATAATATTGGCCAGAAATTTCGCCTGAAACTATATGAAAGATCAAAAATTTCCGGAAGAAGGAAAAAAACTCCGATTATTATCAGGATATATCCTGAAATCCTGCTTTGTGTAAAAAGAAGGTTAAACAAACCTATTGCAATCAATAGCATTTGCCATGAAATCAGAATATCGTCCAATTGCTTAGGAATTAATCCCATCTTATAAAGAAGAATGATCAGTCCTGCAATAATGAAAAATATCCCGAATCCAAATGTACGGTTTTGATTTTTTGAAGTCATGGTTTTAATTTTTTGATTATGGTACAAAAATAACTGGAAAAGTTAATTAAACCAAATTGTATCTAATCAAATGTAAAATGAGATGAAGAAACAAAATAGGAAAATCCAATTTTTGTCATACCTGCCTTAGCTTTCAGGTAGTCATTTGGCATAACTTTAATGCATGCTCCACTGTTTCAACATTGAAAAAAGTCAATGTCAGTTTATCTTTTGCTTCACGCATCCTGCAAAGAGATGGATTTTGCTGAACAAATTTCAGTACTTGTGTAAACTTTTCCGACTGGTAATAGGGAGAATCCTGTTTGGAGATAAAATACCCGGTAAGTTTTTTATTTTTCAAAATAATCTTTTCAAAGCCGATTTTTTTTGCCAGCCATCGTAACCTGATAGCATTTAACAATTCTGCTGTCTGCTTTGGGACAGGTCCAAAACGGTCAATTAATTTTTTTTGGAATTCTAACAAAACTTCTTCCGATTGAATATTATCAAGTTCTTTATATAAACTCAGGCGTTCGGTAATATTTGTAATATAATGATCGGGGACAAGGATTTCAAGGTCGGTTTCAATCAGGCACTCCTTAACAAATTCTACATGTTTTTCATCTTTAAATACATCTTTGAATTCATTTTCTTTTAACTCCATAATTGCTTCATCCAGAATTTTATGGTACATTTCAAAACCTATCTCTGAAATAAAACCACTTTGCTCTCCGCCCAAAATATTACCTGCACCACGAATATCCAGATCACGCATAGCAATATTAAAACCACTGCCAAGCTCAGCAAATTCCTCTATTGCTTTTAATCTCTTTCTTGCTTCGGTTGATAATACCGAAAGTGGTGGAGATAAAAGATAACAAAATGCTTTTTTATTTGTTCTTCCTACCCTTCCTCTCAACTGGTGCAAATCGCTAAGTCCGTAATTTTGTGCATCATTAATAAAAATCGTATTAACATTCGGAATATCCAAACCCGATTCAATTATTGTAGTAGCCACCAAAACATCATATTTCCCTTCAATAAAATCCAGCATAGTCTTTTCCAGTTTCAAGCCTTCCAACTGACCGTGGGCCACAGCAATTTTCACATCAGGACAAAAACGTTGTAACATACCTTGTACTTCCGTAATATTCTGAACTCTATTATGAACAAAAAATACCTGTCCGCCCCTTGAAATCTCATACATTATTCCATCCCTGATAACTTCTTCGTGAAGCATTGTTATTTCGGTTTGAACCGGATATCTGTTTGGCGGAGGAGTATTGATAATTGACAAATCCCTTGCTCCCATCAACGAAAACTGTAAGGTTCGTGGAATCGGGGTTGCAGTTAATATTAAAGTATCAACATTTATCTTAAATCGTTTAAGTTTTTCCTTAACCGAAACACCAAATTTTTGCTCTTCATCAATAATCAGTAAACCTAAATCTTTAAATTTAATATCCTTACTTACAAGCCTGTGAGTTCCTATAATAATATCAATCTTTCCGGATTCAAGGTCACTAAGAGTTTGTTTTTGTTTTTTTACACTTTTAAACCTGTTTATATAATCAATGTTGCATGGAAATTCGTTCAGGCGGTCGGTAAAAGTTTTATAATGCTGCAACGCAAGTATTGTAGTCGGCACAAGCAATGCAACTTGCTTACTTTCGGCAACAGTTTTAAAAGCAGCTCTGATAGCTATTTCGGTTTTCCCAAAACCAACATCACCGCATATCAATCTGTCCATCGGGTAATTCTGTTCAAGGTCTTTTTTTACATCAACTGTAGCTTTTAACTGGTCGGGTGTGTCTTCATAAATAAATGAAGCTTCAAGTTCGTGCTGCAAATAAGTATCCGGTGAAAATTGAAAACCTTCGGACAATTTACGTTCTGCATATAATTTTATAAGGTCTTTGGCAATATCTTTTACCCGTTGTTTTGCTCGGCTTTTAAGTTTGTTCCAAACATTTGAGCCAAGTTTATTAAGTGATGGAGCTTTTCCTTCTTTCCCAACATATTTTGCAATACGGTGCAACGAATGTATGCTCACATATAACAGGTCGTTATTTTTATATACTAAACGTATTGCTTCCTGCTGCTTGCCATTGTTTTCAATTTTTTCCAAACCGTCAAATTTTCCAATTCCATGGTCAATATGAGTTACAAAATCACCCGGCTTTAAATCATATATTTCTTTTAAAGTTACAGCTTGTTTTGTTTTATAACCGTCTTTAAGAAAAAAACGATGATGTCGCTCAAAAATCTGATGATCTGTATAACAGGCAATTTTCAGGTCTTTATCAATAAATCCTTCATGCAATGATAAATTTAGAGGAATAAAATCTATTTTCCCTTTTAATCCGCTATTAATCTGAATATCCTCAAAAATTGAATAAAGCCTTTCAATTTGTTTGGGATTATCTGAAAAAATAAAATTTTTAATTTCATTACAAGAATTTTCATGAAGATTTTTAATTAATAACTTAAAATTTTTATTGAACGACGGTTGGGGAATAATATCATAATTAAGGATAAAACTATCATTAAAATAAAATTGTCTGCCAAATTCAATAACAGAAAAGTCCAATAATTTCTTTAAAAATTGCCTGCCGTCTTCAAATAATTCGTCAATAGTAAGATGCTCAATTTCATCATCCAAGCCAGAACTGATATTTTCAATTTTCTTATACTCATCATTAATTTTATCAACAGTAAAATTTATATCGTCAATCCAAATGCTTGTATTTTTAGGAATATAATTTAATAAAGATTGCTTTGTTTCTTTTATTTTCCTGTTTTGGATATCAGGAACTATTGTAGCCCATTTAAGTTTATCAATTGATAATTGAGTAATTGTGTCAAATGATCTGATTGACTCAACATCATCTCCAAAAAATTCTATTCTGAGTGGATAATCATTAGAGAATGAAAATACATCAACAATTCCTCCCCTAACTGAAAATTGCCCCGGTTCAACTACAAAATCCGTTCTTTCAAAACTATATTCATTCATCAGATCAATAATAAAATCAATTGAAAGGCTTTCGCCAACATTGATTTTCATTGTATTTTTTGCAAGATATTTTTTAGAAACAATTTTTTCAGAAAGAGCTTCAGGATATGTAACTATAAGGGTTTTTCTCGCAGATGAACCAATTCTGTTAAGTATTTCGGCACGCAACAACAAATTTACATTATCAGGATCTTCAATATCATATTGTCGTTTGTATGAAGTGGGATAAAACAGGATTTTTTTCTTTGAATAATCAAGTGATCTCTCATCATAAATATTTTCAAGATCATTAAAAAAGTGAGCTGCAGTTTCTTTATCTGGTAAAATAAAAAGATGGACTCCTGAAATCTCATTAAAAACACCAGCTGACACTAATGCTCTTGACGAACCTATCAATCCTTTTAATTGAATACGGCTTCTGTCATAATTCTGAAGAGTATTAACAATTTGCTCCGAATTTTTTTCACTCCGAAACACTTGTATTAATTCATTTAAATTCAAATTAATAAGCTTTTAAAAATTTTTCACAAAACTACAAAGAATTTAACGGAACAAAAACTTGCTAAAAAAACAAGGTTTTATTTTATAATATTATATTTTTGTAAATCATAATAATAAAAACAAATTAAATCAAACATGAAAAAATCAATAGTGATTTTATGTGGCGGAGGTCCTGCTCCGGGAATAAATACGGTTATTAGTTCAGTAGCAAAAATATTTTTAAAAGACGGATACAGGGTAATAGGTTTGCACGAGGGATACAAAAATCTTTTTTCTAAAAAACTTCTTATGCAGGATATAGATTTTCAGTTTGCCGATGAAATCTATAAAAGCGGTGGTTCGGCTTTGCAAATGAGTCGCTACAAGCCTGAAGATTCTGAGTTTAAAACCGATTTTTTTGTAAACAATAATGTAAAGCTGCTTGTAACGATCGGTGGAGATGATACTGCATCAACAGCTAACAGAATATCAAAATTTCTTGCAAAAAATAATGTAAAAATCCAGAATATACACGTGCCTAAAACCATTGACAATGACTTGCCATTACCTGAAGGAACACCAACATTTGGTTATCAGTCGGCAAAGCAAGAAGGTGTAAAAATTGCTACTACTATCTATGAAGACGCAAGAACAAGCGGAAATTGGTTTGTAGTTTCTGCAATGGGAAGAGAAGCAGGTCACCTTGCTTTTGGAATTGGCGGAGCATGCCACTATCCAATGATAATTATTCCTGAAATGTTCAATAAAACAAAAATTACTTTTGATAAAATTATTAGATTAATTATCTCCTCAATGATAAAACGAAAAATTCTTAGAATTGATTATGGCGTGGCTATAATCAGTGAAGGAGTTTTTCATTTTATGACAGATGAAGAAATCAAATCAACTGAAATAAATTTTACTTATGACGAACACGGGCATCCTGAGCTTGGAAATGTTAGCAAAGCACATATTTTCAACATGCTTTTGCAGAGAAAATTGAAAGAATTAAATATAAAAATTAAAAGCCGCCCAGTAGAACTCGGTTATGAAATCAGATGCGTACGACCGATTGCCTTTGACCTGATGTATTGTGCTTTGCTAGGAATGGGAGTTAAATGTTTGTTTGACAAGGGAATAACCGATTGCATGGTTACTTCCGATTCTAAAGGAGACATTGCTCCTCTTTATCTTAAAGACGTTGAAGATGAACATGGAAAAGTTAAACCACGTTTGGTAAACATGGACTCGCAAAAGGCAAAACTGATTTTTGAGGATAGTCTGCAATATTTAACTAAAGCCGATTATAATGCTGCAAAAAAATATATTACTAATCCTGAAAAGTATGATTTTGTTAAGATTTTAAGTTGGTAGGATTAAAAATCAATGGAATGCTGGAATAATGGAATACTGGAAAAATTAGTTCCAAAGTAATTTTTTAAGTAAAGTAATAATCAGGCTTTACTATTTTAGCATACAATTCTTATTTATTAGCGACAATGAAAAAAATTGATTTGAAATATTTTAATATTTTTGTATTTTTGTAATTAAAATAATGAATTATGGCACAATTTGTTGAATTTGATACGGAATGCCGTTGGTGAGGTTACAAAAATCCACTATACTGATAACTATGGTACTTCAATTGTAGAATATGATTTCAGAGGTTCGGCAAATGTAATTGTTAATTTTGTTACAAAGACAACAATTCAGGCATCTAGGGGAAACAGTTGTATTTATTTAACCAAACAAAATTTGTATAATGAAAGTTTACAATACAAAAAAAATATATTTAGTTATTTTCTATATTATTATTGCTATACAGCTTAAAGCTCAAACAGCCGCTAATAATGAATATTACAACAAATTATATTATCTGTGTAAAGTATGGGGATTTGCAAAATATTTTCATACTGAGATAGCCGAAGGAAATATCAATTGGGATAATGAATTACTTCAAGCAATTCAAGGTGTTAATAATTCCAACTCTAATCAGAACTTCAATGATTCTTTACAATTAATGTTGAATAATGCGGGAATGATGGAAATTAGTGATTCAACACTTCCAAATGTTCCTGATAGTCTTAAATATAATCTTGATTTAGCCTGGATACAGGATAACATTTTCGGTGATAGTGTTAAATCTTTATTGGATACTATTCGCGTAAGATTTCGGCCGCAATCCAATCATTATGTAAGTCACGCTATTCCGGTTGGTAATCCTTCTTTTAGCAACGACAGGCAGTATTATTCAAATACTGGTAGTTACCCCAATGAAGAATATCGATTATTGGCTTTATTCAGGTACTGGAATATTATCAATTACTTTTACCCATATAAATATATGATGGATCAGAATTGGGACTCAACTTTAGTAGAATTTATATCTAAATTTGTAGAAGTTGATAATGCACTTTCATACCATCTTACTTTTAAAGAATTAACAACAAGAATTAATGATTCTCATGCATCTTTTTCCAGTCCTTCATTTGACTCATGGGTTGGATTTTGTTATCCACCATTTCAAGTCAGCTATATTGAAAATGAAATGGTAATTACTAAAGTTCTACCGGAAATTAACGAAGTAAATGTTGGAGATATTATTAAACAAATTGACGGTCAAAATATTTACACATTAAGGGACAGTTTAAGAAGATATGTTCACGGATCAAATAATGCAGCCATAGAAAGAAACTTAAATAATATTATACTTTGGGGTGATTATGATAATTTTCAAATTGTTGTAAATAATGGAATAAATTATGATACAGTAACTTTAAGCCGTAATAGCACAAATTATGGATACCTTCAAATTAACAACAACCCAATTTGGTGGGATACTACTTTAATTGACGGATGTAATATAGGTTATGTCAATATGGGAAAATTAAAAATTCATCAAATTCCAGATATGTTTAATGATCTTTGGAACACCGATGCTATTGTTTTTGATATAAGGAATTATCCTAACGGAACCTTATGGACACTGATTAATTATTTATACATTAATCCAATAAATATTGCAGCTTTTACTATACCTGATGTTACATACCCCGGCACATTGTATTGGACACAAGCAGTTATTGGTTCCGGAACTAATAATCCGTACAATGGAAAAGTATTAATTCTATTTAATGAAGAAACCATAAGTCAAGCAGAATATACTTGTATGGGTTTAGAACAACACCCGGGAGCTATTAAAATCGGAAGCCAAACTGCGGCTGCAGATGGTAATGTTTCATACGCTTATTTTCCAGGAAAGATTATTACTTATTTCACAGGCTTAGGAACTTTTTATCCTGATTATACTGAAACTCAAAGAGTAGGAATAATCCCTGATATTGAAGTACACCCAACGATTTATGGAATTCGGGAAGGAAGAGATGAAATTTTAGAAGTAGCTTTAAATTGTTCATTAATTTTTAATTTTAATGATATTGAATATACTCCAAAAATGAATATTTATCCTAATCCGGTTGTAGATAAGCTAAATTATTGGATAAATTCATCAAAATCCGGTAAATTGAAAATCGAGATTATTGATATAATAGGGAGGGTTATTAAAGTCATGGAAAAAAATCAATTATTGGGTACTATAAATTTAGCTGATTTAGAAAAAGGCATGTACTTAGTTAGATTTTCATACAACAAAAAATCTATTTCAAAAAAAATAATAAAAGAATAATAATTATTAATTATCTACTAAAAATTTATATGATGCAAAGTCTGTCAGTTGAAATAAATAATGAAATTAAGTCATTACGGAAAATAATATGATAGCCATCTGATGACTTTTTAAACTAGCCTAATTATTGTCTGTCTATAAACTAAGCATTTAGAACTATTTAAAAAAACAAATTACAAGCACCAAAATACAAATAAATCTCAATGACCGAAATCTCAATAT
>CAZREZ010000045.1:11162-13198 GCA_964599115.1 uncultured Bacteroidales bacterium | reverse complement strand
GCGAAGTAGCTGAAAATCTTAAATCTAAAATCGTTAATCATTATTCGATATTCAAATTATTTGAAATTTGGTGCTTGTTATTTGTTATTTAATCTTACTTTTGACTCCTGGAAATTTAAAAAATTATATTATGTCAAATAGTCAAGGAAAAACAGCAAACAGTAAAGAAAACTTTAATAAGCCTTCCCTGAGTTTTATTGAAAATATTATTGAAGAAGACCTTAAAAACCATAAAAACGAGGGAAGGGTACATACAAGATTTCCCCCTGAACCAAACGGTTATCTTCACATCGGACATGCAAAATCAATATGTTTTAATTTTGGATTAGCTGAAAAATACAATGGTATGTGTAATCTCAGGTTTGATGATACAAATCCAATTAAAGAAGAAGTTGAATATGTTGACTCAATCATTGAAGATATAAAATGGTTGGGATTTGACTGGGAAGAAAGGTTATTTTATGCTTCCGATTATTTTGACCAGCTTTATGAATGGGCAATTAAGTTAATAAAAGATGGAAAAGCTTATGTTGACGATCAAAGCTCCGAACAAATCAGCGAACAAAGAAAAACACCAACAAAACCAGGAATAGAAAGTCCGTTCAGGAAACGTTCGGTTGAAGAAAACCTTGATCTCTTTGAACGAATGCATGACGGTGAGTTTGAAGACGGAGCCAAAGTCCTCCGTGCAAAAATTGATATGTCATCTCCGAATATGCACATGAGAGATCCTGCAATATATCGCATTAAACATGCTTCACATCACAGAACCGGCAATAAATGGTGTATTTATCCGATGTATGATTTTACTCATGGTCAATCAGATTACCTTGAAGGAATCACACACTCTATCTGCACTTTGGAATTTGAAGTCCACAGACCATTATATGACTGGTTTCTCGACAATTTAATTGAAGGCAAATACCGGCCACGACAAATTGAGTTTGCCCGGTTAAACCTTAGTTACACCGTAATGAGCAAACGTAAACTTTTGGAATTAGTTGAAGAAGGATATGTAAGTGGTTGGGACGACCCGAGATTGCCCACAATCTCCGGTTTGAGAAGAAGGGGCTATACTCCTGAATCACTGCGTAATTTTTCCGAGCGTATCGGCGTAGCTAAACGCGATAATGTTATTGATGTTGCCTTACTTGAACATAGTATAAGAAATGATTTGAATAAAAAGGCCAACAGGGTTCTGGCAGTTCTGAATCCATTAAAGCTTGTTATTTTAAATTATCCTGAAAATAAAACTGAAGAATTGGATGCTATAAATAATCCAGAAGATGAAAATGCAGGAAAAAGAAAATTTCCTTTTTCACGGATTCTATACATTGAAAAAGATGATTTTATGGAAGACCCACCAAGAAAATTTTTCCGGTTAGCTCCGGAGCGTGAAGTCCGTTTGCGTTATGGATATATCATTAAATGTGTTGATGTTATTAAAGATGAAAATGAAAAAATCATTGAGATACATTGCACTTATGATCCTGAAACAAAAAGCGGTTCGGGAAAAAGCAACAAAAAAGTGAAAGGAACAATTCACTGGGTTTCTGCAGAGCATGCTTTGGATGCTGAAGTTCGTTTATATGACCGCTTATTTATTAATGAAAATCCTGATGAAGCTGAAGAAGGAAAGGATTTTAAATCCAATTTAAATCCTGACTCCCTGAAAATCATAAACTGCAAAGCTGAACCAAATCTGAAAGATGCTAAGCCCGAAGAAAAATATCAGTTTGAAAGGCAGGGCTATTTTTGCGTTGATAAAGAATCAACAACTGATAAACTGATATTTAACAGAACAGTACCTTTACGGGATTCCTGGGCTAAAAAGAACAAATAAGATAAAAGTTCATGATACTAATTATTAAAAATCCGTAATTCGTAATAATTTTCACCCTGAAAGAAGCTGAAGGGCATAATCCTAAACTTATAAATATTATAAGAAACCTTGACATTTAAAACTCCTGAACTATGAATAAACAAAAACTTCACTTGCTAATCCTCGAAGACAATCCTTATGATGCAGAATTAAT
>CAZREZ010000045.1:0-11062 GCA_964599115.1 uncultured Bacteroidales bacterium | reverse complement strand
GGCTTAGCCCTGTTGTGAAACGTGCATTAAAAGAAGTGGAAGATCACAGAGAACTGAAACATGCAGAACAAAAAATAAAAGAATCCGAACAAAAATTCAGAAATATCTTTGAAAGTGCAAATGATGGTATTGTCTATCTCGATATTCTCGGCAAAATTATAGATGTTAATAAACAAGCTATTCAAATGTTTGGGGGAACAAAAGAAGAACTTATAAATAAACATTTTACCAAAATAGGAATATTTCCTACGAAAAATATTCAGAACATACTTGATAATTTTAAGAAAGCTACTTATAGTGAAAATTTTCTTCTGGATTTAACAATTACAAATAAAAAAGGAAAACATATTAACTTTGAATGTTCAACAAGCAGGATAAGACAGAAAGGGAAAACAACAGGGATAATTATAATAGCACGCGATATAACCGAATATAAGCAAGCAAAAGAAGCATTAAAGGCAAGTGAAGAAAAATATCGTGCTTTGGTAGAGACAACAGATACGGGCTACTTGATTCTTGATGAAACCAGCAAAATACTGGATGCTAATCAGGAGTATATTCGTATGACCGGACGTAAAACACTAAAGGATATCCTGGACAGAAGTGTACTGGAATGGACAGCTCCCTACGACCTAAAAAGAAATGAACAGGAAGTTAAAAAATGTAAGAAGCAGGGTTTCGTGAAAAACTTGGAAATAGACTATGTGGATAAAAATGGAGGTATTACTCCCATAGAAATTAATGCAAAGGTTGTTGATACAGAAGAAGGATTGCGAATCCTGTCACTTTGTAGGGATATCACCGAACGTAAACGTGTGGATGAATTGTTACTGATAAGTGAGGAACGCTACGGGACAATGATTGAACATGCTAATGATATGATCTGGACATTGGACACACAAGGTCTTTTTACTTTTTGCAACCATCAGGCTGAAATCATCAGCGGTCAAAAATTAGAAGATTGGAAGGGAAAATCGTTTGTTCCTATTATTCATCCGGACTATATTGAAATGGTAAGTGAAGTCTTTAGTAAAACATTATCAGGAGAACCTCATAGCTATACTGTGAGGATTTATAATAATAATGGCGAGATAATTATTCTTTCGGTCAATACCGCACCTATTTATGAAAAAGGAAAGATTATCGGCACTGTAAGCTTTGGAAGAGACATAACCGAAAGCAAGCAGGCAGAAGAAGCAATACAGCAAAGCGAGGAAAAATACAGGTCGTTAACAGAGCATCTTAACGTTGGAGTATATAGAAATACTGTTGGGGCTGAGGGACGATTCATTGAGGCAAATCCCGCAGCTATTGAAATATTCGGTTATAAGAAAAAAAATGAGTTCCTTAGATTTAAAGTTGCTGATTTATATAAAAACCCGGAGGAAAGGAAAATGTTTAATGATAAAATAATAAGTGAAGGTTTCGTGAGAAACAAGGAGATACAATTACAGAAAAGTGATGGAACATTTTTTTTTGGATCTGTATCAGCAGTGGCGGTAAAAGATGAAAAGGGAAAGGTAAAGTATTACGATGGAATTATAGAAGACATCACAGAACGTAAAAAAACAGAAGAACAGCTTAAAAAGAAAAATGAAGAATTAACTGCATTTAATAAATTATTTGTTGACAGAGAATTGAGAATGATTGAGCTGAAAAGCGAAATTAATAAACTGCTCAGGAAGCTGGGACAGGAAGAACGGTTTAAGATTGTGAAGTGAGTAGATGGATGAAGAAACACACAAAATTTATCTAACTAAATATCAGACACAGATAATGTTTTTAGACACTAAATAATTATTAAAAAATTTTAAACTATAGTTCTAATGAAAAAAAATACATGCAGAAAAGGAACTACAAACAGACTGACAGAGCTTGAAGTTTATTATTAGGTAACCTTAAGAAGAGAATAGCGTATTATAAAAACTTAAAAAGTAGGTGAAGGAAATTTTGGATTAACTCGGGAAGGGAAAAAACATGATATCAACAACGAGTTTTTTTAAGAGCATAAATTAATTCAAAGATTAAATTAAATTTTACAATAGTGAAAGCCCAAACAAAGTCAGAGCTGGAAAAAGAAGTGGTAAAATTACGTCAACGAATTGCTGAATTTGAGGCATCAGACAGTATACTCTTAAAAGACAGGAAAGCTGAGCAAGAACTTCGTGAGACCAGAGAATACTTAGAGAATCTGATCAACTATGCCAATGCCCCTATAATTGTCTGGGACCTGTCCTTTAGAATTACCCGTTTTAATCATGTTTTTGAGCTCATGACAGGGTATAAATCCGGCGATGTTATTGGCAAAGACTTGATTATCCTTTTCCCGGACTCCAGCCTTAAGGAATCCATGGACAGGATCAAAGCCACTTCAGGTGGTGAATACTGGGAGTCGGTGGAAATTCCTATTCTGTGCAAGGATGGGAGTGTCCGGTTGGTACTCTGGAACTCTGCAAATATTTATGCGGAAGATGGTAAAACTCTTGTGTCAACTATCGCTCAGGGCACAGACATCACTGAAAACAAGCGGTCTGAGGAGGCATTGCGTGAAAGCGAAGAGCGTTACCGCAGCCTTGTAGAACTCTCCCCTAATGGTATTGTTATTCATTGTGAGGAAAAAATTGTCTTTGCTAATAGTACTGCATTAAAATTTGCAGGAGCAACAAAACCTGAACAAATTGTTGGAAAGTCCGTATTGAGTTTTCTTCAACCTGATTATCATGATTCTGTAAAGAAACGAATCGGAGAGGTGCTTGAAGGAAAAGAAGCTCCCCTGTTTGAAGAAAAATTCATTCTTCCTGATGGTACTGTAAAGGATGTGGAAGTATCAGCAATAGCATTTACATGGGAGAAGAAACCCGCTGTACAAGTTGTTTTCCGTGACATAACCGAGCGTAAGCAAGCTGAAAAAGAACTGAAACAAAAAACCCATCAGCTTACTGCTAATCAACATGAGCTTACAAATCTCTATGCCAATTCAGAAGATTCAAGAAAATCGTTGATGAGTATTCTTGAGGATGTTACCGAAAAAGAACAGGCATTACAAAAATCAGAAGAAAGGTTTAAAACCGTCGCTGATTTCACTTACAGTTGGGAATATTGGATAGATCCCGACCTGAACTTTATTTACATCTCTCCATCGTGTGAACGTATCTCAGGATATAAGCCTGAAGAATTTTACAAAGACCCTGAATTGCTTGAAAAAATTATTTACCCTGATGATAAGAAAAGGGTTATCAATCATAGAAAAATTGGATCAGAAAGTAAAAAAGCAGATAATATGGATTTTCGTATTATCACCCACAACGGTGATATACGTTACATAGGGCATGTTTGCCACCCTGTGTATGATAAAGATGGAAATTATCTTGGCAGACGTGCCACTAACAGGGATATTACAGATAACAGACGACAGGAAACCATCAGGCAAATGATGTATCATATTTCCAATGCGGTTAACACTACAAAAGACCTTAACGAGTTTTTAAAAGTTATTCACCTTGAACTTAGTAAAGTATTAAAAACAAAAAATTTCTACATTGCCTTATATAATAAAGAAACCGATACACTTTCACTCCCTTATTTTATTGACCAGAAAGATGATTTTAAATCTTTTCCTGCCCGGAAAACTCTTACTGACTATGTTATTAAAAATAAAAAATCTGTTATTTTAACGGAAAAAGAAATAAAAAAATTAATCAGGTCAGGTGAAATTGAAGCCGTAGGAACAGTTAGTAAAATCTGGCTCGGTGTACCTTTAATATTAAAAGAAGAAGTAACAGGCGTGCTTGCAGTTCAGAGTTATGAAAATGAAAATGATTTTAATAAAAAAGACCTTGAGCTATTAAAATTCATTTCCGGTCAGATTGGTCTCTCTGTTGAACGCAAGCAATCTGAAGATTTTATCCGAATTCAACGTGATATTGCTATGGCGCTTAATGATGTAATAAGTCTTGATGAAACACTTCGTGTATGCCTTGATGCAAGCATCCGTATTTCGGGAATGGACTGCGGTGGGATTTATCTTGTAGATAAAGATACGGGAAACCTGGACCTTGCCTTCCATAAAGGATTATCTGAAATTTTTTTAAAAAGTGCTTCACACTATCATGTAGGTTCAGATAATGTACGTTTGGTTATGGCAGGAAAACCTGTATATAGCCAACATCAAAAACTGGATATTAATATTAACAACGACTGTAAACATGATAATCTGCGGGCAATTGCTGTTATTCCTGTGTTTCACGAGGGTAAGGTCATTGCCTGCCTGAATATTGCTTCACATTTTTATGATGAAGTACCTACTAATGCACGTATTGCTCTCATTACAATAGCTGCTCAAATTGGAAATGTTATTGCACGTATAAATACTGCGAAAGAACTTCAAGACAGCGAGGAAAAATACAGGCAGGTGGTTGATAATTCGCTTGTAGGAAATTATATTTCTCAGAATTATATTCTAAAGTTTTGCAATAAACAGCTCGCAAAGATCTTTGGCTATGATAATGTTGGTGAGATGTTAGAAAAAGACATGAGGGAAATGATTACATCGGAAAGCCGGGAATTTTCGTATTCAGAAGTAAAGTTAAGAAAACCGGGTGAAAAAGATTTTTCAAAATATGAATTTAAAGGACTAAAAAAAGACGGCAGTTTAATTGATGTTGAAGTGCTGGGAGGTTATATCTTATATCAGGACAAACCAGCCATGCAAGGTACCCTGATAGATATTACCGATCGTAAAAAATATGAAGAAAATTTAAAAATAGCTTTGGAAAAGGCCAAAGAATCTGACAAGTTAAAATCAGTATTTTTAACAAATATGTCGCACGAACTGCGAACACCTCTTAATGCGGTGATAGGCTTTTCGGGATTAATCGATGAAACTTTACCAATAAATGTTATAACTGATTTTGCCGAAACAATCAATGATAGCGGTACTCATCTGTTGAATATTATTGAAGATGTTTTTGATATTTCAACACTTGAAACAGGTGATATGAAAGTAATTAAAGAAGAATTTTCTATTAAAAAAGTGATTAAAGAAATAAGTGATTCAATAAAGGCTGAGCAAAAAAAAGAGAAGAAAGAATGTCTAAATATTTATTTTAGCCCTGATAAAAAGGTTCAGGATACTATAATTTATACTGACAGACATAAATTAAAACAAATAATGATAAACCTGTTGAAGAATGCTACTAAATTTACACTTGAAGGACATATTGAATACGGCTACGAAATTAAAGATGAAAAAAACATATTATTCTTTGTGAAAGATACAGGAGTCGGTATTCCTAAAGACAAACAGGAAATCATTTTTGACCGCTTCCGTCAGGCAGATGACTCTTTAACAAGAAAATTCGGAGGTACTGGTTTAGGCTTGGCAATTGCGAAACATCTGGTTGAAATATTAGGAGGGAAAATCTGGTTGAGTTCAGAAATAGGCAAAGGTTCGGAATTTTATTTTTCTTTACCTTGTTATGTCGCAGATGAATCATTCAAAAAAACTAAAGAAGCAGATATAACCAAAGCCGGTTTTGATTTAAGCGGAAAAGTTATTTTAGTGGCTGATGATGTGGAAAGTGTTTATCTTTATATGAAAGCGATTTTACGAAAAACAAATGCCCGGTTAATTTGGGCTAAAAATGGTCAGGAAGCGATTGATATTTGCAAGGAAAACAAAAATATTAGCTTGGTATTAATGGATATTCAAATGCCTGTAATGAACGGCCTGGAAGCTACACGCTTAATAAAACTATTCAGAAATGACTTGCCGATAATAGCCCAAACCGCATACGCACTAAAAGGTGACAAGGAAATGAGCCTTAATGCCGGATGTGATGATTATATTGCAAAACCAATTGATACTAAAGTTTTATTTACAACAATTGAGAAACATACATAATTTGCTTGTAGCTATGCTAAGCTATATTCTAAATATTCTCACCAAATAATAATTCTTTTTACCCCGCTGCACCAGAATATATTTAGTATTTAGCAGATCTTTTTCGGTGATGATAAAAGTGTCTTTTACTTTTTCTTTATTAATTGAAACACCACCATCTTTCAACATTCTTCTTGCCTCACCTTTTGAATTAAAGATGTTTGTTTTATCAGTAAGAAAATCAACAATATTTATACCTTCTGTAACTTCGGTTAGAGATACCTCACATTTAGGAACACCTTCAAAAACCGAAAGTAATACCTCTTCAGAAAGACTTTTTAATGTTTCAGTAGTTCCTTTTCCAAATAAAATTGTTGATGCTTCAAAAGCAGTGTTATAGTCTTCTTCGGAATGAACCCTTATAGTAATCTCTTTTGCCAGTGCTTTTTGTAATACACGCAGATTCGGTGCTTTGTTATGTTGTTCTTCCAGTTCAGAAATTTCATTTTTAGCAAGCAGTGTAAATAGTTTAATAAATTTTACTGTATCTTCATCAGAGCAATTTAGCCAGAACTGATAAAATTTATAAGGCGATGTTTTTTTCGGGTCAAGCCATATGTTGCCTGTTTCTGTTTTTCCGAATTTTCCGCCATCGGCTTTAGTGACCAAAGGACATGTCAGGGCATAAACTTCTTTGCCGGCTTTTCTTCTAATGAGTTCGGTGCCGGTTATAATATTTCCCCATTGGTCGGAACCGCCCATTTGGAGCTTACAATTGTAATTTTGGTTTAAAAACAAAAAATCATATCCCTGAACCAATTGGTATGAAAATTCCGTAAATGAAATTCCTGTTTCCAGCCGGCTTTTTACTGAGTCTTTTGCCATCATATAGTTTACAGTGAGGTGTTTGCCAACATCACGTAAAAATCCAAGAAAGCTGAATTCTTTCATCCAGTCGTAATTATTTACAAGTTTGGCTGAATTTTCACCGCAATCAAAATCAAGGAATTTTAAAAGCTGATTTTTTTGACATTCCTGATTGTGACGCAAAACTTTTTCATCCAACAAATTTCTTTCATCCGATTTCCCGGAAGGGTCACCTATCATTCCGGTTGCACCTCCGATTAAAACTATTGGTTTGTTCCCTGCCAGTTGAAAATGTTTCAACATCATAATTGAAACAAGATTACCAATATGTAACGAATCGGAAGAAGGGTCAAAACCAACATAAGCCACCGACATTTCCTTTTCTAGTTGTTCTTCGGTTCCGGGAGTTATATCATGTATCATACCCCTCCACCTGAGCTCTTCAATAAAATTCATAATAAATATTTTTTTGCAAAGATATGTATTTGCTATAAAAACGTAATATCTTTTCTGTTTTTGGCTAAATAATATTGTATTTTTGCAAAAATTACAAATTAAGCAACTATTTCTTATATATTATTGTCATACTCTTAACAGATAAAAAAAATTAACACCGATAATCAAGATCATTATAAATTAAATTATTTAGAAGATGAAAAAAGCAGTAGTAATATTTATTTTATTTTTAGCTGTTTTAGCCGGTAAATCCGAAACTATTGAAAAAACATATTATTTTTCAGATTTCAAAATTATTAAAACAGGAGATTATTTTTTATTTGAATTTCAAAACACATTGATTACGGGAAAAACAGGCGAGCCTGCGCTTCCTTATCATTCGGTTTCGCTTCTATTACCACCCGGACATGTTGCCGAAAATATTGAATTTATCGGTGAAGAAGAAACTATAATTCCGGGAAACTACATGCTATATCCAAGGCAGCCTTCACGCCCGCTTTCTAAAGGAAAATCAGGAGAATTTATTAAAAATAATAAAGTTTATGAATCTGATAATATATATCCCGAATCTCAATTGGGTGAAATATCAACAGAATTTATGAATGGCTACTCTTTCGGAATATCAACTTTTACGCCCCTGATGTATAACCCTGCCAAAGGAGAAGTTTCATATTATAAAAAACTTACTATACGGATAACAACCAGGAATGCGCCACAAGCTGTTGAAGCACTAAAAAACCTTAAATCATCAGAATCTGTTCTAAAAAAAATAAATGAATTTGCACAAAACAAAGGTATAACCTCATCTTATCAAGTTAAAAATTCCAGAACAGATGATTACCAGATGATGATAATTACTCCAGCTCAATTTGAAAATGATTATCAGGATTTGATTGATTTATATATAAGAAGAGGGATAAAAACCGAAATAATAACTACAGAATTTATTGACGCAAATATCACCGGACAGGACCTGCCCGAAAAGATCAGAAATTATATTATTCAGGAATATCAGAACCATAATGTGGAATATATTCTTCTTGGTGGAGATGTTGAACATGTTCCTTATCGCGGATTTTATTGTTATGTTCAATCCGGCTCAGGGTATGAGGATGACAATATTCCTGCCGATTTATATTATTCGGCTTTGGACGGAACATGGAATGACGATGGTGATAACAGATGGGGTGAAATCGGCGAGGATGACCTGCTGCCCGAAATTGCAGTTGCCAGGTTCTCTTTCAGCAATATTTCAGAATTGAACAATATGATACATAAATCCGATTCATATCAAAATAGTCCTGTTCTTGGCGAACTCAGAGATCCCTTACTGGCAGGTGAACATCTCTACTCAAATCCTGAGACATGGGGCGCTGATTACATAGAACTTCTCGTCGGTTTCCATGATGACAACGGATACACCACTATCGGTATTCCAGATGACCATAATATAGATACATTGTATGAACGCAGTCAGTCATGGAATGGAAACGATCTGATTGCAAAGATCAACCAGGGGAAACAATTTGTTCACCACTCTGGTCACGCTAACGCAACTTATGTAGCTCATTTGAATAACTCCGATATTACAAACTCCAACTTTTATCAGGCAAATGGCATTGACCATAATTATACCTTGTTTCAAACACATGGCTGCATCTGCGGCTCATTTGAATATAGCGACTGTATACTTGAAAAAATGGTTGGTATTCAAAACTTTGCAGTAGCTGTTATCGGTAATTCAAGATACGGTTGGTTCAATGAAGGACAGACAGAAGGCCCTGCAGAACACCTTCACCGCGAAATGGTAGATGCTCTATACAATGAAAAGATGAATCATATAGGTACTGCATTTGTTGAAAGTAAAATTCAAACTGCCCCATGGGTTACAGCTCCGGGTCAACACGAAGAAGGTGCCTTACGCTGGAATTTTTATGATATAAATATTCTTGGAGGCCCGGCTTTGAGCATTTGGACAGACGAACCAATTGATATTAACGTAATTTATCAAAATTCAATTATGATAGGACAGGGCTCTACTACAGTAAATGTTACAAGTAACGGAGAACCTGTTGGAGGCTTGAGTTGTGTTTTATTAAGCGACTCTATTATTTATGGGGTAGATATAACAGATGAAAATGGTGATGCAATTATAGTTTTTGATCCGGCAACAATAAATTTAGGACCCGCTGAAATTGTCGTTTCAGGTTATAACTGCCTGCCCGAGTCTTTTGCAGTAACAATCATTCCTGATAACGGCCCTTATGTGCTTTATTCTGATTATGAAATTGATGATTCATTATATAATAATAATGGTTTGGCCGATTATGGCGAAACAATCTTGCTAACTATTGATATGGAAAATGTAGGTATGGAAGATGCTGCAAATGTTGATGTAACAATATCAACAGATAATGATTTTATTACAATTTCAGATGATTTTGAAAATTATGGAAATATTCCTGCAGGTGCTATAGTTTCGGTAGAAGATGGTTTTGAAATTATTGTTGCAAACAATATCCCTGACAATCATAATGTTGAATTTGAAATTGAAGCTATTGGTCAGGATACATGGATTTCGTATTTTAACATTAGACTTTTTGCCCCGGTGCTTTCAATCGGAAGTTTAATTATTGATGATGAAACAAGCGGTAATGGTAATAATATTTTAGATCCGGGCGAAACTGCCTATATAATTATTGAATCATCAAATTTCGGACACAGCGACTGCTTTGATGCTTCAGGAATATTAACATCAATCAGTGAATATATTAATATTTCCGATACAAATTTTTATATTGGTGATTTACCACAGGATACAACAGTAAATTCTGTTTTTACTGTAACTCTTGATGAATCAACACCTGTTGGTGCCAATATTGAATTTAACTATAAACTAAACGCTGGTGAATACTTAGTAGAAAACATTTTTTATTTATCTGTTGGAATTGTTAAGGAAGATTTTGAAACCGGTGATTTTTCAGCATTTAACTGGCAATTTTCAGGAGATGCTCAATGGATAATCAGTAATTCAGGTCAATATGAAGGTGAATATTGTTCAAAATCAGGCCAGATTGGTAATAATGCATCATCAGAAATGTATATTGTTTTTGATGTTATCGCCGATGGAAATATTTCTTTTTACAGAAAAGTATCTTCCGAAGCAGATTACGATTATCTGAAATTTTATGTTGATAATACTATTATGGGTGAATGGTCGGGTGAGGAAAGCTGGGCAGAGGTAAGTTATCCTGTTACAGCAGGCACTCACACTTTTAAATGGATTTATGAAAAAGATATTTTTGTAACAGGAGGAAGCGATTGTGCATGGGTTGATTATATTGTATTTCCACCTGTTTCACCAACTACTTCAATAGAAAATATTAGTACTGATGAAACAATTGAATTGGTAACTTATCCAAACCCATTTAAAGAAAAATTAACCATTGAATATTTTATTAACTCTGTTTCCGATGTTAAATTGTCGGTTTATAATTCATTAGGGCAGCAAGTAAATATTTTGGATGAAACGGCAAATAAACCAGCCGGTAAATACAAAATCAATTTTAATGCATCAAATCTTCAAAATGGGATTTACTATTGTACTCTTAAAACCAATAATAACGTCATTATTAAGAAACTAATACTTTCAAAATAAAACGATTATTTTTTTTAGATAAAAGTCCTTATTTTGAAAATTTTGACGTATCTTTACAAATATTTTTTAAATAATTATTATATGTAATATTCTTAATTATAACTAATTAACACAAAAAGTCATGAAAACAAAAAATTACAAACTTTTTTTTCTTTTTGTCGGTGCAATGTTGTTTATTGTTAACGGCACTATTGCACAAA
>CAZREZ010000044.1:368-13210 GCA_964599115.1 uncultured Bacteroidales bacterium | reverse complement strand
AAAACGATAGTGAAGATAATTTGATATTTGCAGGCTCTTTCACCGGATTACTTAATATTGACAGTACAACATATAAAAGTATATATTTTACTGACATTCTGATAGCAAAATTCAATGATAAAAATGAATTAATTACTTCAAAAGTTTTTGGAGGAAAGGCAAACGACCTGATTAATGATATTGCTATCAATAAAAAAAATGAAATTTTTCTTACAGGTTCGTTTGAAAAAGAGCTAACTGTTAGCGATAGTGTTTTAAAATCGCAGGGAAGAAAAGATGCTTTCCTCATTAAATTAAACAATAAGCTTCAAGTAATTTTCAGCAAACAAATTGGAGGTATATATGATGATTACGGGCAAAATATTTCAATTGACAGTAAGGATAATATTTTTTTAGCCGGTTCATTCTCAGATGAAATCCAATTAGGCAAAGAACATAATATAATATCAAATGGAAATTTAGATGTTTTCTTGATTAAGTTTGATAAGACTAATAAAATAATATGGACTGAAAGCTTTGGTGGTTTTGCCAATGATTATCAAAGTTCAATAGCTATTAATGCTTCAAACAATATTTATTTGGCCGGAACTTTCAGAGGTGAGATTCATAAGAAAGAGAGTCGGATAAATTCTTCAAATTTTTCAAGTGACATTTTTCTGGCAAAATATGATGCCAATGGCGATTTTCGATTTATTGAATCCTTTGGTGATACAAATACTGATTTTGGGAAAAAACTTATTATTGATAATGAAAATTATATTTATCTCGCCGGCAATTTTACGCGCTTATTAAAAATAATAGAAGAAGAAACTAAAAATGCAAGGGAAGAAGATTTTTTCCTTTCCAAACTATACGATTGTGATGCAGCTATAAAAATATGCCTACCCTCTGATACAAGCCTTTGCGGTGAAAGTTTTTTAATTGTTGCAGACAGCAATTTTATTAAATATTTATGGAATGGAAAACCTGGCAGCAATGAACTGAAAATTGACTCAACAGGAATTTATACTATTGAGGCAATTGATGAACATCATTGCATTTCAAGGGATACTATATTTGTACAATTAAACACTCCGCCCTTAGTTGATTTGGGAGGTCCTTACATTCTTACTAGGGGAGAGACAATTACACTTTATGCTTTGGATGGCATGAAAGAGTATTTGTGGAGTGATAATTCAACATTATCTTTTCTTAATGTAAATACTGCACAAAAAGATCCCGGAGAGTACCTCTATTGGGTTGAGGTTGCTGACGAAAATGAATGTGTTTCAGCAGATGAAGTATTGATAGAAGTTGTTGAAAATAAAATATTGGTATCTGATACCCTTGATAATGAAAATATCCAAAAGTTAGAAGTGTACGTTTATCCAAATCCAGCCTATGAGCAAATCTCTATTCGGTTTGAAAATCTCAAGCAAAATGATAATATAGAACTTCAGATTATTTCAGTAACCGGAGATGTTGTTTTATGGGAAAAAGTTAAAAATCTCCACACGACTAATGAGATTGTTTTACACCTTGATAATATTCTTCCAGGTACTTATATGTTGATTGTTTACAATCCAGATTTTATTAAACGATTTAATATTATCTTATTATAAATCCCTATCTTATTATGAAAACATTATATTATTCAATTCTTATCATATTAGTGATATTTTTATTAAATTCTCTTAAAGCCCAAGTCAATATTAATATTAAGCATGATGATGATAAGATTCTGCAACAAGATAGTTTGCATGCCAATCCTTATACAACAAAAAAAGATTTTGGCGATGAAAGCAAAGATGGAGGAGCTACAGGGGATGATGAAGAAATAGAAATTCCGGGATTACCGATCTTCCCATCCCCAAAGGTTACGGAAATGATGAAATATACTGATTTTCCCACAGTTGACCAATATGGCGGTTTACCAATTCAAATTCCAATTTATGAAATCAATACAAAAGGTTTAACTCATAATATATACCTAAGTTATCATTCAGTAGGTGTTACTGTTGGACAAGAAGCAACTTGGATTGGGCTTGGATGGAACTTACAAGTAGGTGGCAGTATTTCCAGAATTGTTATGGACCTTCCTGATGATGAAGTCCGTAATTACAGTTATACTGTTCCGGGAGGCGTTAATTCACACAATGTTAATGTTTCAGAATATGGCTGGCTTAATAATCCTGATATGATAAAAAACTTCCCTGATATTGAATTAGGTGATGGCTCATATAAGGATGCGTTATACTACAACTGGAATCAACAGGGAGAAAGTGGAAATGCCGGAATTGCATTTGGATTTCTGGATTTCTCAAACCGTTTACATCAACAAGCAAAACATGATTGTGAACCTGATATTTATTATATAAATGTAGGGAATATTAGTGTAAAGTTTCTATTTGACTTTGATGGTATCCCAAGACTAATCAACCCTGAACAAAACCTTAATATTCAATATTTTCAGGATGATGGCAGCAGTGATACCAGAATTACAAGTTTTATTGTTAAAGATAACTACGGTATAGAATATCATTTTGGTGAATCATTTAATGAAGAAACAACTGTTAAAACAAAAACATGGGGGGGATGTACTGATGTTCTGGGTGTTTGGGGGAATGGATTACCAGACTGGCAATTAGCCTGTTTTGGAGAATACATTATTAATACCCCTTATACTTCTGCATGGTATTTAGAAAAAATTGTATCTCCAAAAGGAAGAGAAATCAATTTCTATTATACCAAACCAACTAATCCGATGAAAATAGAAATCCCGGTTAATAAATGCCAGGCTAACAATTCTTTGGGATTAAACAATTCATGGAATAAGACTATTTCCATTGAACAGGAAATTAATACGTGTTATCTAGATTATATTGAATTTCAAGACAGAGTAATTGATTTTGATATATCTGCCAGAACAGATGTTGAAAATGGGTATCAACTGGATAGAATTAAGATTAAAGAATCAATCCAATCAAATGATCCAATATATCAATATGATTTCGATTATTATTATATGAATCCTGCAGGGACCTACAATGGAAAACGATTAATTCTGGATAAATTTACTCAAAATGAACAAAAAGAATATTTATTGCAGTATTATGGTGGAACTTTACCAGCTAAAGATTCATATCAGCAAGATTTCTGGGGATACTATTCAACTATATCTACCGGTCTAGTTCCAAAAATATTTGTTTACCCTCAGCAATGTACAGGTAGCCAGTACAGGTGTTACCCCATTTCCGGACAAACTGGCTTCACAATTAGCGGAAGTGATAGAACTGTGGATGAAAATAATATTTTAACAGGAGTCCTGCGCTCAATAACATATCCTACACGCGGCAAAACTATTTATGAATTTGAATCTAATGAATATTTTGACGATTTATATAATGGCAATATTAAAGGTGGTGGGATACGGATTGCTCAAATAAAAAAAACAGATGAAAATGATAATATCCTAATCCAAAAGTCTTATGAATATAATGACAATGGACTTTCAAGTGGTGTTTTAATTTACGATTTAGCTTTTGCAACCCCCAGCAACTATGCTCCTGCCAACAATTTAACGAATTATTATTACCGTTGGGAACAAGGAAGTTGGAGTGAATCCCAAAAGCATGAATACTTTACAGTTCGTTTTACCCACAATTTGTATCCACCAGGTAATTTAGACGGTTACAAAATTGGTTATACTAATGTAGATATAATAGAAGTAGGAAATGGAAAAACTGTGATGGAATATCATCCTCCGCAAAACTATAAATCTAACTCACCAAATGTATCAACTACACCTATGAATGCTTGGGATTTTGGATGGCTAGACAATAGTAATTATGAATTAATTTATCCGACATATCCATTAAATACAAATACTTACACAAAGGAATGCTATGAAGACGAAGATGAAAATTATTGGTATATTTATACTTCCCCTTTCAATCCAAATTATCCAGTATATGAATCTACATCTTGGTGCACACCTTTACAAAACGAAACAGTATATACCTATGATAATTTGAATTATTATGGTGGTTGGGGGGGGTGGTTTACTCCTATTGGATACCAATCAGGCTCTCTCTCTTTAAATCAATTTTGGATACTCAATCAAATATTTAATTCTGATTTTTTAGCATATCAATCATTTAATTCTGATTTTTTAAGCGAAAATTTTTTTATGAATGATGAAAGTTATTCGTTTGCAGACTTTACCACAATATCATGGGGTCTTATAGAAGAAGCAGGTACCAATATCTTTCCTTATCCACCTTTAACTATGCAAGAGGATGATGATCTGATTTATTCAAAATTAAAATCTGAAATATTCTATAAAGAGGGAGAAACTTTCCCATGCAAGAAGAAGGAATATTATTATGAGATTCAAGGTGTCATGGATGAACCTACTTTCGGCATTGTATTCAATGAACAATTCGTTGTTCCTATTGATAATAAAGCAAGTCCTTCAGATGGGGCAGGGCCATGGGATTTAGGAGCTGCTCATTTCTTCTCAAATGTTCACGGTTCTTATTTTCAAAGAAAGTCTTGGGCAAAGTATTATTATAAAACCGGTTGTTCGGCTTTTTTAGATAATGTCATAGAAACGGATTTTTTAACTGGAGGGGATGTTGTTAAAACTACCTATTTCAATTATACAGATCACTATCTCATATCTAATATTGTTGAAGCACAAAGTAATAATTCTATTAGAAAAGAATTATATAAATATCCTTTTAATTATATTTCTGGTATTTATTCCACAATGACAAATCAGAATATGTATTTATACCCGATTGAAAGTCTAACAACCAGAGATGATTTTGTTATAAGTGGTGTTATAAGTACCTTTAAAACAGATGATGGAATTATTGTCCCTGATATATATTATAGTTTCGCTTCCACATCTCCTACCCCGGTTGGAGTATGTGAATTTGATGGTTCTGTACCGGTTGAAAATTATTGGAATGAAAAAGTCATTTATGACAACTATGATAATGGGGACTTAGTTCAATATCATTTAAAAGATGATATTGATATTTCTTTCATCTGGGCATATAATAATCAATATCCGGTAATATCAGCAAAAAATATTGAACAATCGGCATTAGATGCATCGGTTAATAGTATTCAATCCGACCTTGAAAGCTTTTTAGCAGATTTAGGGGATTTGTCAACCCAAAACAGTATTGATAACTGGAAGTCTTTTAATATAGCCTTGAGAGAAGATATTACGGATGCATTTATTACTACTTATACTTATATACCTCTGGTTGGAATAACATCCGAAACAGACCCTTCCGGCATAACAACCTATTATTATTACGACAGCTTTAACCGGCTTGAAACCATTAAAGACCATAACGGCAATATCATAAAGCACATTGATTATCACTATAAAGATGAATAATTATTAACCGAAAGTTCTTATGTTATGAAACATATTTTATATATAATTGCTTTATTTTTCCCATTACTTGTAATTTCCCAGAATGGAGACGACGGCTGGAATAACCGTGTAATTGACACTTACGAAAACGATGTTGAAAAAGCAAGGGTATCCCTTACCTTTATTCCAGGGTTCGATACCCAAGAGCATACTGATTTTATTGCTTATATTGATCCTGATATTCCTTTTAATGGTGGTATCCCGGTTACAAATGGCGAATTTAACATGAATTACATCAGGACTTTTACACCCATTAAAAATAATAAAACCATTACTCCACCTTCACACAACGGGCTTGACTATTCAAAATGGGCTGAGAACATTACCTATTATGATGGACTGGGAAGGGAAATACAACAGATTGCAGTTAAAGGTTCTCCAGTTAATACCGATATTATCCAGCCAATTATTTATGATGATTTAGGTAGATTAAAAAGAGAATATTTATCTTATGCAATTACGCAAAGTGGTGATGATGGTCCGGGAGGATTCCGACCCGATGTAATTACTGAGCAACTTAGTTTTTATGATTATTTTTATCCAAATGAACAGGGTATTGCTTTTGCTGAAAAAGATTTCGACAATTCACCTTTAAACCGTATAATGAAACAAAGCGCACCTGGAAATGCATGGAAACCCGACAGCGGACACGAAGTGGAATTTCAATACGGGGCCAATACCGGTACGGAAGCATTTTTGTTTTCGGTAACATCAAGCAATCAACTGAAAAAGGAGGGATGCTACGCTGAAAAAAAACTGTATAAGACAAGCACAATAGATGAAGACGAAAATGAAACAATTGACTATAAAGACCTGCAGGGAAGGCTGGTAATGAAAAAATCTTATGACGGTGATGATTGGCTTAAAACTTATTATGTTTATGATGATTTCGGGCTGTTACGATATGTTTTAGCTCCTGCTGCAAGTAGTATTTTTATAAGTTCAAGCGGATTGATAGGAAACATTTATGACAACCAAACTATTCAGGATTATTGTTATTATTACGAATACGATGACCGAAAGCGAATGAAATTAAAAAAACTACCTGGAGCTAACCCTGTATATTTGGTTTACAACAAAAGAGATCAACTGGTACTTACACAGGATGGAAACCTGAGAAATAACAATGACTGGCTGTTTACAAAATATGATATATTTAACCGCCCTGTTATGACCGGTAAATATCGGCATACAGCAATTCTTAGCCAGAATGAAATGCAAATTCTTGTGGATGCCAACACCAATTATTTTGAAGAAGCAAATCTTAGCTTTGAACACGGTTATACTAATAATGCTTTTCCCGACATAACATCAGGCGATTGTGAAATATATTTGGTAACCTATTATGATAATACTGAATATATTGATCAACCACAATTTGATAACAGGTATGGTTTTATTAATGACGAAATAAGTTTTATGTATCCACTTGCAACCAATACAAAAGGACAAGTAACAACTGTTAAAACAAAAATTTTACCCAATTCCGAAATTACCCTCGAAAGTGGAATGGAGTATTTAAAAAGTGCTAACTATTATGATAAGTATAAACAATTAATCCAGGTAGTTACTGATAATCATTTGGGTGGATTGGATGTTGTTTCAAATAAAATTAATTTTACCGGCGATATACTTTTGACTAAAGAAAATCATAATAATGGAAGTGAAAGTATTATTGTTCAAAATGAATTTGAATATGATAACGGCAAACGTCTGATAAAAACCAAACATAAAATTAACAATGAAAGCCGGGTAACTGTCAGCGAACAAAAATATGATGAATTGGGACGTGTTAAAAGAAAACACTTGCATGGAGGCAGTAATAATTCTTTACAAACCGTTAATTATAAATATAATATCCGCGACTGGCTTACTGATATTAATGATATTGCTGCATTAGGAAACGACTTGTTCGCCCTAAACTTCGGTTATGAGTCCGGTACTTATCCCCAATTTAACGGGAACATTTCATTAATGCAATGGAAGTCTGCCATGTTTGGTGCTAATACATATAATTTCAACTATGATGGTGTAAACAGGATAAGCACAGCCGAATATAGCGGAACAGGAAATTATAATACAAGTTATGGATATGACTATAACGGGAATTTATTATCTTTATCCCGCGAAGGAAAACTTAGTGAGAGGTCAAATTATGCTCTTATTGATGAGTTGGATTATTCTTATACAGGCAATCAACTGAAAAGTGTTAATGATATTGATGATTCGGACCACCAAAACAATGGCTTTTCAGATAATGGTTCATTTAGCAGTTTGGAATATACTTACGATAATAATGGAAACATGATTTCGGATTTGAATAAACATTTGACTATAAGCCAATATAATTATTTAAATTTGCCACAACAATTAAATATTAATACTGATGGCACTAACGAAATTAACTATCTTTATGATGCAGCAGGAATAAAACTAAGAAAACAAACTTTAATAGATAATGCAGTAGAAAAAACATTGGATTATATTGGTAACTTTGTTTATGAAGACCTTGAATTAAGATATATATTAAGCAATGAAGGAAGGATAATGGTGAACAGCAATAGAAATTATGAATACCAATATTTCCTTAAAGATCATCTCGGCAATACCCGTGTTACTTTTAACGAAAACGAAGATATAATCCAGGAAGATGCCTATTACCCCTTTGGTATGCAGATGAACGGATTATGCTATGAAACCGGCCTCGATTACAAAAACAAATATCTATACAATGGTAAAGAATTGCAGGAAGAATTTGGGTTGGAGTGGTATGATTACGGGGCGAGGTTTTATGATGCACAATTGGGGAGGTTCCCAAGTGTTGATCCAATTATTGAGAATTTTCCGTATTTGACACCTTACAATTATGCAAGTAATAATCCTGTTACATTAATAGATTTATGGGGATTGCAAGGAATCTCTCCTAATGGAGGTTTGGTTAACGCATTTTTAAATGGCTCAATTAGTAGAAAAGAATTTAACGAGCTTAATAATCGGCAACTTAGCATGTCGAAATATCCAATAATGATAGGCTCAATGTTGACTTTAAATCCGGTAGCACTAATCCTTATGCCAACATCTATTGGAATAAGCATTGCAAAAGATGTTCTGCCAAATAATGAAAAAGCTCAAGAAACCTCAGAAACTATTACAGGTAACATATTAAGAGCTGTTGATGAATTAAGAGAAAAAGCTACAGGTGAGGAATCTGATATTTTTGAAGAAACCGGAGAGCTTATTGAAGCAGTGATTACTGGTGGTAAAGGATTATTAAAAAAGCCTAAGAATAGTTTAGACTTAATTGATAAAATTAATGATGTAAATAGCATTGTTAATGAAACAATTGATGTCATTGATGAAGCTGGAAACAAAGTTGAAAACAAGAAAAAACCTGATTTACTTCCCCCTCCCACTAATTCAAAAGTTGAAGAGGAGGACTATAAACACAATTATTAAGGAATCAAATGTAATAATGTAGGTTTATAAAAATGAAACAAAAGGTATTAATTAGTAAATGGATAATCACGATAATCACTATATTAATTTTTATGTGGTCTATCTTTTCATTAATAGAATATTTAAATGAACGAAATGAAAAGCAGAGAAATACATTCATTAATGAATGTATTGAAGAAATGAAAAGAATTGAATGTTCGGAAGTTGAAAAGGATAGTGCTTGTTCTTGTTTGCACGATTATTTATTTAATAAGTATGGAAATAAAATCTATAACAAGTTATTTATCATGCCAACAAAAGAAGATAGTCTTGATGTAATAGACTGCATATTGAATGTACTAAAAACAGAAAATGTAGATAGAGAAAATGTATTAAAGGAAATGAGCAAATAATAACATATAAACCCAACTGATATTCATTTCAGCCTGTTAGCGAACGAATGCCTCGTATTATGTCGTTTATAACGACAAATAACATATTAAATAAATATATTAATTTTGGTTGTATGTCAGATAAATATAAGATTTATAATCCAGGAAGATGCCTATTACCCTTTTGGTATGCGGATGAATGGTTTATGTTACGAAACCGGCCTGGATTACAAAAACAAATACCTTTACAATGGTAAAGAGCTGCAGGATGAATTTGGGTTGGATTGGTATGATTATAGGGCGAGGTTTTATGATGCGCAACTGGGGAGGTGGCATACACCAGACCCCTTGGTGGAAGAGTATTTCAAATGGTCTCCTTTCAATTATGCATTAAACAACCCAATTAAATTCATTGACCCTGATGGTTCTTTTGTTGATGGTTATAAAAATTTACAGGACGAGTACAAGTGGTACGATAATGAAACTGACAAGTTAGTTTATAAAGATGATCATTTTTGGTTTAAAGTAGCCGATAATAAAGAGCATTTTGACTTATTTAAATCAGGACTCTTGGATAATATACCTGAAACATGTGACCTTGGGGAAATAACCGAGGCAGATAAACTATCAAGTTTTGAAATGTGGCTTGATTCACCTTCTGAAAGTATTGGAGAAGGAATTGGCAAGATTGGAGCAATCATCGGTTATAGTTTAGTGAATTCGCCATATTCTTTATTAACAGGGCAAACTATAGGTGGTACTTCTTTAAACTCAAGCGAAAAAATGGATGCTTTTGTTGATTTCGTACCTGGCTTAATAACAGGTGGATTAACAAAAACCGGGCAGGTAGTAAAAACAACTAAAAAAGGCTTGCAAGGATTTAACAAATTTGTTAAAAACACTCCAGGAATTACAACAACTAAAGGATTACCTAAAAGAATAAGTTGGCAAACAAGAGCAGGACAGTTATTCCAAACAAACAAAGTTAATCAACAGGGATTGAAAGATTTGGATAAAGCTAGGAACGTATTGAATATTGTAAATACAACAAATAAAGAAATAGAAAAATAATAAATTCTTTTATATGCCAGAAACAGCAAGATGGATAGGTGGATTTGTTCGTTGGTTATTAAAAGGTTGTAAGACTAGCTTGCAAGATGAAATAGAAGGAAACCTCAATGCAACGTGGGGTGGAACTTATGATACTGAAAATTATATTATAGGAATAGTAACAGCAGTAATTATTCTTGGTTTGATAATTTGGTTGCTTTTTTAGCTTTTTTATCTGCAAAAATTTAATTCCTAATAATCTATGGAAAATAAATTTACAAAAATAATGAATAAGAAAGCAGATTACGAACTGCTTGAAATAGTTACTAAATTAAAGGACGATTATCAATTAGAAGCTGTTGAAGCTGCAAAGAAAGAGTTAGAAATCAGAAATTTGGATAATACAGAAATTGAGAAAGCACAATCAAAACTTGAGTGGAAAGAACAAATAAAAGATAATATTAAACTAAAACCTCTTGAAGCAGGTTATAAGATTTTGTTTTTCTTTTTTGGCTGGGGCATAATACCATGGTTAATTGCAAGTACCTATAAGGCAAAGGGATTTGATAAAAAATATAAAGATGCTTGGCACTTTATTATTTATGGTGTCTTAACGTATTTTGTTTTAACAGTTTTGACAATAATGATATTTTCTTTATGAGAAACTTGAAATAAAAAAGCCTTGGAAGTTCCTTGGTTTTTGTTTTATAGATTCCCCCGCATATTGAAGTTTACAACTTCAATGCAGTTTGACACTTACAATTTATAATTTTACTTACGATGACAACGGCAATATGATTTCCGCTTTGAATAAAAATATAATGATAAATGAATATAATTTTTTAAATTTACCGCAAAAAATCAATCTCTCTACAGATGCAACAAATGCCGTTAATTATCTTTATGATGCAAGCGGAATAAAATTGAGAAGGCAAACACGGATTGATCTTGCCATTGAAAACACAACTGATTATACAGGAAATTTTGTTTATGAAGAAGGGGATTTAAAATACATACTCACAAGCGAGGGAAGAGTAATGATAAATGACGACCATACTTATAACTATCAATATTTCCTTAAAGATCATCTCGGCAATACCCGTGTTACTTTTAACGAAAACGAAGATATAATCCAGGAAGATGCCTATTACCCCTTTGGTATGCAGATGAACGGATTATGCTATGAAACCGGCCTCGATTACAAAAACAAATATCTATACAATGGTAAAGAATTGCAGGAAGAATTTGGGTTGGATTGGTATGATTACGGGGCTAGGTTTTATGATGCGCAGTTGGGGAGGTGGCATGCAGTAGATCCAAGTTCTGAAAAATATGTTAGCTTGTCTCCTTATAACTATGTTGTAAACAACCCTCTTTCTTTGGTTGATCTAAACGGAGAAGACCCAGTAGATCCAAGAACAGGAAAACCATTTTATATTAACTTATGGAGAGATGGAGTATCGTATTATGATGAAAGTAAGAATAACCGTGATGTTGGATTATCAAGAAGAATTCCAAGATACCTTTTTGGACTTAAGTCATTTCCATTGACTCGTGAGCGTTGTAAGCCTGATGGTCTTTGGTCTGGTGCAGCTTATAATAAGCATAGATCATCTATTTCTGAGACATCATCGGTTGCCAAAAGTCAATTAGAAAACATATTTAATGTCAGTGATATTACTTCTTATGGTGCGCCTGATGATTATGTGTGGGGGAATGCTGCAGAATCTGGAACCTATACATTCCTTAATTCTACATATTCTGAGTCTGAATGGTTACATCGAGATGAAAATAGTTTTAATGTCATTGAAGTTCAAGATAACTACTTATCAAAGGTAGCTACTCTTTCTAGAGGAGAAAATGGAGAGTTTAATATTGGAAGTGTTACTTCTTTTACGGTTGAAAAAGGAGATATTCAGAAAAGAACAAAAAAGACTTGGTGGGGTGGAACAAAAACGATTAAATATAGGACTCTAAATGTTACTGAATCAACACAAAACTATGAAAATAATAAAGCTTCTGGTGATGCTATTGTAAAGAACTATCAAACAGAAGAAATAATAAAATATTAAATATTATGTTATCGATATTAATAATTATTGGGTTACTATCTTCAATTTTCTTTTTGTTCAAAAGTAATAGTCTAATTGAAAAATCAGCAAATATACTATGGGGAATAGTTTTTTTATCTATGCTTTTAACTTATTTGAAGATGTTGTCTCCACATTTTGGATTTATCATTTATGTTTTATTTGGTCTTATTTTATCAGTTTACCTTTTTATAAAGGCAATACAAAATAAATTTAATTTATATAATCTTTATTTCATTATATCTTCTTTATTTTGGATTATTGTTATTGTTTTTAAGACTTTTCATTATAGATTTGCTGATAAAATTACAATAGTTGAAATAATACTAATATTTCTTTATTTCATAGTTCTAATGAACAAGAAGTTTCTTTCATTAAAATACTCATCATTTGCGTTATTAAATCTTATATATGTGATAGATGTTTTAGATGGAATAATTT
>CAZREZ010000044.1:0-358 GCA_964599115.1 uncultured Bacteroidales bacterium | reverse complement strand
TTCTATATCTTTTATTTAGAAAGTATACAAAAGCAATCTTAAAGTAAAGCATAGTCTCATGGCTACGCTTTACTTTATATAGTATAAGCTTGCTTGGTTTTAAAATCCCTGATCAGTGCGCCCACTACTTTAAGGATAGTTTTTTTTATCATCGTGCAATTGGTCAAGTTGTTTAAATTGTTTGATCCATTCAGCGTCTTTTAAGGTCTGTCTACCTTATCGGATTTGAATAAAAATATGACCATAACCCAATATAATTTTCTAAATTTGCCACAACAATTAAATATTAATACAGATCGTACCAACGAAATTAACTATCTTTATGATGCAGCAGGAATAAAACTAAGAAAACAAACTT
>CAZREZ010000043.1:0-13354 GCA_964599115.1 uncultured Bacteroidales bacterium | reverse complement strand
GTTCTTCGGCAATAGCCAGTGCTTTCCTGAAATTCTCAATTGCCTTATCATATTGCCCCAAACCATAATACAGGGAGCCAATGTTGTTCTGAATTATAGCATAATTACCTTTTCTTCCTGCTTCTTTATATAAGTTACCTGCGAGTTTATAATATTCTATTGCTTCGGTGTATCTGTATTCTTTTTTTGCTTGTTGAGCTAAATTGTAATAGTCCATTGCTGTTTGACTATAAGTTGTAGTAGCAAATATTAGAACAGTTATAAATATTATGATTTTTTTTAGCATGTTTTTTTCTATCTTTAAGTATATATAAAAATTTCAGATTCAAAAGTAAAAAATATTTTAGTAAGAGATAAGAAATAAAAAATATTATTTAACTCATCCGTACGGATGGGTGTTACTAAACAAAACCGCTTAGCAGTTTCAAACTGCTTAGCGGCTAAAAGATTTATTTCCGATTTTTTATTAAATTTGTAAACCTAATTATTTAATCAATTCATTTTTAAACCTAATTATTATGAAAAATTTACTACTTATTATAAGTTTATTTCTTTTCGGTACAATAAATGCCCAGGAATCTGCCTGGGTTAATTTTACTAAACGCCAATCGCTTTTTCCTAATGAGCAGTATTATACCGGTTTCTCTGCATGCAGAAAAGATAAAAACGAATCAGTAGATGATTTGTTAATACTATTAAAGAAAAATGCAACAGATGAATTAGGTAACTCAGTTCAGGTAACTGTTGAGAGTGTTAGTACTATGAATATTATTGATGCAACTGATAATTTTTTTCAATCATTCAAGCACTCCAGTACATCTTTTTCAAAAGTTGACCTTATTGGCATGGAAACAGAAACATATTATGATAAAAAGAAAAAGACAGGTTTTGCTTTTGTGTATGTTAAAAAAAATGACCTGCTTGATTATTATCAGAATATGATAGGTAAGATAAAAAATAATATTGCAGGCAAAATAAAAGCAGCTGAGCAATATATTAGTATGAGCGATGAAGAAAACGCACTTAAAACCTATTATGAATGTTTGCCTCTTTTCCGCGAAGCAGAAGCAGCTCAAACCATAGTTTTATTGCTTAAAGCATCGGAACTTGATATAAAAGAGATAAACAATTACGAACTAAAAGTAAAAAAAGGCATCTCTTCTATTTTCAAAAGCGACCAGCTTAATCTTTCTGAAGTCTGTAATTTTATGGCTTATGGTTTAAAAATCCAGACAGGTAATTTTAATGAACTTATCCTGCTTGGAACATTCACTTATGAAGACACTAAAATGGGAAGCCCCTTTTCACGCCGTTTTGGAAAAGCATTTGAAAAAGAGCTTATAAAAGAAGCTGACTACAAAATAACAACTAAGGTTGATGACCCTTTATTGAAAAGTAATCAAAACAAATTCCTGCTAACAGGAACATACTGGAAAGAAGGTAAAAACTTAAAGATAATCACTATTTTACGTAACCTGAATACATCTCAAGCTGTAGCTTCTGCCGAAGGTCATCTGCCTGTAAAATGGCTTGAAGAAAGAGGAATTTCATACAAGCCGGAGAATTTCGGGCAAGCATGCGAAAATATGAGGATATTCAAAAAGAATGAGATAACCAACGGTGGTATGCTGCTTAATGTTTGGACGAACAAAGGCAATGAAAGTCCGATATTTGAAGAAAACGATACTCTTGAGTTTTATATCCGTGCAAATCATGAATGTTATGTACGTATTATCAATTATTTTGCCGATGGCACAAAAGTGCTGCTTGTTGATAATCTGTACATTGGAAGCGATAAAGTTAATAAGGTTATAAAGTTGCCCAAAATGTTTTATTGTGCACCACCTTTCGGAACCGAAGTACTGCAGGCAAATGCCCAGACCAAACCATTTAATCCGTTAAGAATAAAAACCCAGCAAGGATATGATATTATTCTCGGCGACCTTGATGAAATAATTGGTAACACAAGAGGATTCAAACCTCTTGACAACGAAGATCTGAGAGTTGAAAAAAGGATAATTGTAACAACTATGAAAGAATAATGCTCTTCGGCTACACTCACTCTTCGTCTTCGCTCAGAGTGACTGTCAGTCCGAGCATATATTAATTAGTGTTTTATAAAGTAAGTATTTTTTTGATTTCAGAATAACGATTAACGATTTCTGATTTACGAAGTTATTGAAAATCTTAAATCTAAAATCGTTAATCCTTGTTCATTATTCATTTTATTTGAATTCAGCCGACATTAAAGGCAGGCACTAATTAGGACTATTGTCAGTCCGAGTGTTTACCTGCCGATAGGCAGGAACACGAGGACATAAAAAATTTCCAAAAAAAGATAGTATCCTTTTATAATCATAAATATTTTTGTAATTTTGTAATACAAAATAAATCAAACGTTTTAGCTTAAAAAATAAAATTTTATAATTCTTCATTAAACTTAAAACAATGAAAAATTTAACCTTAAATTTAAATCAAGATACAGAGCATAAATTAATGAAAATTTTGGCGATGTATTCAGATAAAGATGCCTTTTTCCGTGATGTTATCAGCTATCAAATAAAAAGAATGCAAAATGAACAGATTAATATTCAGGCAGATTTATATGACTTTGAAAAAAAATACGGAATATCAACCAAAAATTTTTATTCGCAATATAAAGCCGGAAAAAAAGGCGATGATGAAGATACTTTGATATGGGCAGGTATTTATGAAATGTTCCTGGAAAATATGCAAAAATTATCTGAAATACAATGATAAATAAATATTTTAAAGAAATTGAAAATTCAATTTCGTCATTCAGTAATTTTATTAAGACTTATTCAAAGACAGAAAAACTCTATAGTGAGAATAAAGGATATGTGCGCGGAAAGATAGTTTTCACAGATAATTGCATGCTTATTTTTATGGAGTTAATAGATATTGAAAAACAGGCAAAACAAAAATACAGTTATCATTTTGTAGATAGTGATACAAATTTAATTTTTCGATATGATAATTCAGAACATCATCCTGATATTTCAAGCTATCCTCATCATAAGCATTTGCCTGGAGATGTTATTTTATCTAATGAACCTAAGTTATCCGATATACTAATAGAGATATACAATATGAAATATCGAAAATATAAATAAAGCAATTTTTGATCTTTTAATTATTAATTTAGATTTGAGAATTAACAAATCATTATATTTTTATTTTCCAGATCTTTTAGATTATCTGTTGTTTGCCTTTTTTTAAGTTTGCAAAGTATTTGATACTATGTGTCCGTAATCTTGCCATTTTCCTTTACATACATAACTGCTTTAATCTGTCTATCGTTCAATCAAATTTTTTTTAAATTTTATAAATTCAGTATTAGCCCTTTATTTATTTGCCCTTTGCAGTATCATTTGCCCAATTATTGCCCCATTTGCCCAAAATTACCTATTAAATACCAATGGATATGTCTGATAAATGTCTGAAACGTGTCCATTATGTCCGATAAATGTCCGTTATGCCAATTCATATTTCATGCCTCTCTTTTGTTTATATTAATCCAAAAGTTACCAGTAGTATTAATAGAAAAGTATCCGGTTTGTGAAAAATAAAATTATAGAAACGTTTTACGAAGATTGCAATACATCATAGAACTTGAAACAATCTCATTACATCGTCAAATACGGATTATTTACCTTCTCAAACCCAATACTTGTCTCCGGTCCGTGTCCCGGATATACAGTAAAATCATCGGGTAATGTAAATAGCTTTTCCCTGATACTTTTTATTAAAAGGTCATAATCGCCTGTTGGAAGGTCGGTTCGCCCGATGCTTTGGTTAAATAATACATCGCCGACAATCACAAACCTTTGTTTACGGTTTAAAAAACAAACACTGCCATCTGCATGTCCGGGTGTATATAAAACTTCAAGTTCTGAATTTCCAAACTTAATTTTGTCGCCGTCTTTAAAAAAATTGCCTGGTTCTGTAAGTGGTTCTATATCAAAACCAAAAGCCACCCCTTGATTCTTTACCCCCTTATGAAATGGAAGCCCATCCCTGTGTATTTCAAGTCCTAAATTATATTTACCCGCTACAAAATTATTACCCAGAATATGATCTATATGACAGTGGGTATCAAGTAATCTTACGGGTTTTAAACCTTCTTTTGCAATATATTCAACTAATTCTTCTTTTTCAAAATCCTCATAGCATGCAGCGTCAATAATTACACATTCTTTTGTTTCATCAAATAAAACATAAGTATTAACCTGAAAGGAATTGAAAACAAATTTTTTTATAGTTATCATAAATCATTAGTATTAAAAATAAACACTTGAGTCTGTTATAAGGAATAAAAATTTAACAATCACAGCCATCGGATGACTTTTTAACTAATTGACACTTAGATTTATTTTTTTGATAGATTTTTGTAAGTTAGTCATCCGATGGCTTTTTGAGTAAATTCACATTTTAAATTTATATCTGATAAAATATTATTGTGCGTGCAAAGTTATAAATTTAATATTTCAGAACAATTTTAGTGCCACTACATTAAAAAAATAATCTTAATTTAGCACATTAATAACAAAGATTAATTATTTACTTTTAGCTAATGAGTAGATTAACAAAACAAAAATTATTTCTCATCTTATTAATACATATTTTTGTATTGTTAATTATAATATTTCCTGCTAAAACTTATTCTCAATTTTATAATGGCTCACAATTAAGTTTTGGACAAAACAGGGTTCAATACTCCAATTTTTTCTGGACATTTTATATGTTTGATGATTTTGATACTTATTTTTACCGTAACGGGAAAGAGCTTGCCATTTTTACATCCAAATATGCACAGTCGTATATTCCTGAACTTGAACAAAAGCTCGAATCAAATCTTGAAGATAAAATTCAGTTTATCATTTATAATAATTTATCCGATTTAAAGCAAAGCAATATTGGATTAATCAGCGATGAAAATTATAATACAGGGGGTGTCACACATATTATCGGTAATAAAGTTTTTTTATATTTTGATGGTGATCATTCGAATTTTGAAAAACAAATCAGGGCAGGAATAGCACATGCTCTTATTAACCAGATGATGTATGGCGGAACTATCGGTTCTCAAATAAAAAATACTACATTGTTCGTTTTACCCGATTGGTATCTCAATGGTTTAATTTCTTATTTTTCTGAAGAATGGAATACTGATATTGATAATCGTGTTAAAGATGGAGTACTTTCGGGTGACTATAAAAAATTCAATCATCTTACAGGAACGAATGCCGTTGATGCAGGTCATTCTCTATGGAAATATATTTCGAATAAATACGGAAAATCATCAGTGCCGGATATCATCCACATGACAAATATCAGCAATAGCATTGAAAATGGTTTTTTGTATGTTATAGGTGTATCTTTTAAAAATTTAATTACCGAATGGCTGACTTATTACCGCGAAGTATACAGCTCACCCAACAACAGATATCTTCCTGAGAATCCCCTTTTAAAGAAAAGCAAAGAAAATACGGTTTATAGTCAGTTAAAAACCAGCCCTGATGGAAAATATGCAACATACACTACTAATCAATTAGGACAATATAAAATTTGGTTATACAACTTTGAAACACAAAAATCAAAACGCATTTATAAATCAGGATTTAAATTAGATGAAAAAACCGATTATTCATATCCCATGCTTGCCTGGCATCCTACGGGCCAGTTATTAGCTTTTATTGTTGAAAGAAAAGGACACATATTTTTATATTTCTATACTCTGGAAAATCGTAAATTTGATAAACGGGTTTTGATAAATTTTGAAAAAATTCTTGATTTTTCTTATTCAAACAATGGGAAATATTTTGTGCTTTCAGCAGTTCAAAAAGGTCAGTCGGATATTTATGTTTTTAATATTGCCGCAGGCTCTCATGAGCAAATAACCAACGATATTTATGATGACCTTCAACCGCGTTTTATAAATAATTCAAAAAAAATAATATTCAGTTCAAACAGGATAAACGATACAATAAGGTTTGAAAAAAATAAAACTCCTATTAACTTACCAAAAAATAACGACCTTTTCCTTTATAACTATGCTACGCGAAAAAATGTTTTACAACGAATTACAAATACTCCACTTGCTAATGAAATACAAGCTATGGAGTATCAGGAAAATTACATCAGTTATCTAAGTGACGAAAATGGAATTTATAATCAGTATATTGCACGGTTCGACAGCACAATCAGTTATGTTGACACAAGCCTGCATTACAGGTATTTCACTCAATCTTTTCCTGTTACTAATTATTCGCGAAACATTATTGAACAAAATATAAATACTAAGGCAAAAAAATATTCGCAAATAATTTATTCTGATGAAGTTTATAAATTATATGTTAAAGATTTACTTTTAGCCAAACATCTGCAATCTGTTGAATTACAAAATACTGCATACATAAACCAACTGGTTCGAAGCCATAAAAAAGAAATAAAAAAAATAAAAGACCAAATATCAGAACCTGAAAAACAAAAAAGAGAACGCCGCAAAAGATTTTCCACCGTTCGTGAAGGTGACACTAAAAAAACCGATGAAAATAATATTAACATTAACAATTACGAATTTGAAAAACAATCATTTTTTAAGATTGAAGGAAAAGAAATCTTAAAAACCAGCGATACAAATTATACTTTTGATGATGAAACTTATGAAAAATTCATTATCCCGAAAAGACGTAATTACAATGTTGAATATTCAATTAATGAACTTGTAACACAAATTGATTTCACATTTTTAAATACAACCTATCAGGCATTTACCGGAGGTGTTAATCCCATATATTTAAATCCCGGGCTTAATGCACTTTTTAAGATAGGCATAACAGATTTAATGGAAGATTACAGAATTACCGGGGGTGTGAGATTAAATATAAACTTTATTAATAATGAATACCTCATTAGTTACAACAATCTTAAAAAGCGACTTAATAAAGAAATTATTTTTCATCGCAGAACAGAAGAATATGCTGGATATTATTCAATAATCAGGGTACATTCACACGAATTTTATTATATTCTGAAGTGGCCGTTTAACCAGGCAATGAGTATTAAAGGTACAGCTACTTTCAGAAACGATCTGTCAGTTTATCTTTCAACCGACCAGTATAATCTGAAAGTACCAAATGAAAGTAAAAACTGGGTAGGACTTAAAGGAGAATTTATATATGATGACACCCGAAAACTAGGATTAAATCTTTATTCCGGTACTCGTTACAAAATTTTCGGTGAATATTTCCAATTATTAAATGAAGAATCAAGCAATCTGATAGTTTTGGGTTTGGATTTCAGGCATTACCAAAAAATTCACCGTGCTTTTATTTGGGCAAACCGTTTAGCAGCAAGTACTTCCTTTGGAAAAAATAAGTTGATATATTACATGGGAGGAGTTGATAACTGGCTTTTTCCGAAATTTAATTTGCTAACGCCAATAGATTTCTCAGAGAATTATGCATATCAAACCCTTGCAACCAATATGAGGGGTTTTAATCAAAACATCCGTAACGGTAACAATTTTATTGTGATCAACAGCGAGCTCCGGTTTCCGGTTTTCAGATATTTCTTTAACCGTCCTATCAAATCTGATTTCCTGAATAATTTCCAGATCGTTGGATTTGGTGATATCGGAACTGCCTGGACAGGTCTTAATCCATATTCAAATGAAAATTCTTTATATACAAGAATAATACAGAACGGGCCATTAAAAATTACTGTTGAAATTCAAAAAGACCCGATTGTCGGTGGATTCGGCTTTGGCGTAAGAAGCAGGTTGCTTGGGTATTTTATTAGAGCCGATTGGGCATGGGGTGTTGAAGATGGAATTATTAAACCTTCAATTTTTTATCTCTCATTAAGTCTGGATTTTTAAATCAACATTTTTTTTGTTTTAGTTTTTTTAAATTCAGTATTTTATATTTTATTAACTATTGATTGTTGATAAATTTTTTCATAAAAGCTATTTTTGTGTTGTATATTGCATGCCGAAAATGCTTACTTCCATTGTTTTGTATCTAACTGTAAAACAACGTCTTAAGGTTAATAATTTAATAATTTAAAGTTTATTAAAACAGCATGGATAATACCCTTTTTGCCAGTACTGATAAGGAGTTGGAAAAGATGAAAAAACCTGATTTTTATGATGAGGTTTTGGAAAAAAGAATCAGACCTGACATTCCAAAAAAAGATTTGGAAATAGAAAAAGATATGTCTGAGCAAAAGGCCACAAAAACACATCCGCAAAGCAAAAAAGAAGTATATACAAAATATCCTGATAAAGAAGTTCTGGAAAAAGCAACCGAATATTTTAAAGGAGATACTTTAGCTGCTGATGTTTGGATGAAAAAATACGCTCTTAAAAACAGCAACGGCGATTTTTTTGAGCTTACTCCGGACAATATGCACAGAAGGCTGGCAAAAGAAATTGCAAGGATTGAAAAAAAATATCCCGAACCACTTAACGAAGAAGAAATATATAATTTACTCAAAGGCTTTAAATATATTATTCCACAGGGAAGTCCGATGGCAGGCATTGGAAATGACTTTCAGATTTCCTCATTATCAAACTGTTTTGTAATAGGCAGTGATAAAAATTATGATTCCTATGGAGGAATTTTAAAAGTTGATCAGGAACAGGTTCAACTAATGAAACGAAGAGGAGGTGTAGGACACGATCTTTCACATATTCGTCCCGAAAAAAGCTCAGTACAAAATACCGCACTTACATCAACAGGGATAGTTCCATTCATGGAAAGATACTCAAACTCTACACGTGAAGTAGCCCAGGATGGCAGAAGAGGAGCCCTTATGCTTAGCCTCTCTGTTAAACACCCCGATGCGGAAGACTTTATTGATGCTAAAAAGGAACTCGGAAAAATTACATCCGCAAACATTTCTGTAAAAATTGACAATGAATTCATGCAGGCAGTTGCTGAAAATAAAAAATATATTCAACAATACCCGATTGACTCAGATAATCCAACAGTAACCAAAGAAATTGATGCAAGACAATTATGGAATAAAATTATTCACAATGCTTGGCAATCAGCCGAACCAGGTGTTCTTTTCTGGGACACAATAATAAGAGAATCAGTTCCAGACTCATATTCCGATTTAGGATTCAAAACATTATCAACTAACCCATGTGGTGAAATTCCTTTATGCCCTTATGATAGCTGCCGTTTACTTGCCATTAACCTATACAGCTATGTGGACAATCCGTTTACAAAAAATGCAAGCTTTGACGGTGACCTGTTTTCAAAACATGTTCATTATGCCCAAAGAATAATGGATGATATAATTGATTTGGAAATTGAAAAAATTGATAAAATAATAGCAAAAATCGATTCCGACCCTGAAGATTTTGAAATAAAAAGAACTGAAAATAATCTTTGGAAGAATATCAGAATAAAAAGTGTCGAAGGACGCAGAACAGGCATCGGAATTACTGCTGAAGGCGATATGCTTGCAGCACTGGGATGCAGGTATGGTACGGAAGTTGCAACAAATTTTTCCACTGAAGTCCATAAGCTGCTTGCAATTGAATCATACTGTTCATCCGTGGAATTGGCTAAACAAAGAGGCTGTTTCCCGATCTTTAATATTGAAAGAGAAAAAAATAATCCCTTTATTAAGCGCATCAAAGAAGCAGCCCCAAAAGTTTATGAAAATATGGTAAAATACGGACGACGAAATATCGCCCTGCTTACTATTGCACCAACCGGGAGTGTGAGTATTTGTGCTCAAACTTCATCAGGCATTGAACCCGTTTATAAAATTTCTTACCAAAGAAGAAGAAAAGTTAATCCTAATGATAAAGACGTCGTTATATCTTTCACCGATGAAATGGGCGATTCATGGGAAAAATATGATGTTTTTCATCCAAAATTTTTAACCTGGTTAGAAATTAACGGATACAATGTTGATGAAGTAAAAAATTATTCAAAAGAACAATTAGCTCCAATAATTGAAAAATCACCTTATTACAAAGCTACTTCAGACAATATAGACTGGCTGAGTAAAGTAAAAATGCAGGGAGCTATTCAAAAATGGGTGGATCATTCCATAAGCGTTACTGTTAATATTCCTAGCGAAGTTAACGAAGAAATGGTAAGTGAAATTTACAAAACAGCATGGAAAAGCGGCTGCAAAGGAATGACAATTTACCGCGAAAATTCAAGAACAGGTGTCCTGGTGTCAAATGAAGAAAAGAAAACCGAAAATGATGATGAATTCAAAGAAACCAAAGCACCACCAAGACCAAAAATTCTGGAAGCTGATATTGTCCGCTTTCAAAATGATTATGAAAAATGGGTATCTGTTATTGGTAAATATGAAAATAAACCTTATGAGATTTTCACAGGTAAAGCAGAAGGATTTTTCCTGCCAAATTGGGTAACCAATGGTTGGGTAATTCGTCATAAACTGGAAGATCAAGGTACAAGGTACGATTTCCAATTTGAAGATAAAGAAGGATATAAAACAACAATAGAAGGATTATCAAGATCATTTAACAAAGAATTCTGGAATTATGCCAAACTTATTTCCGGAATTTTAAGACATGGTATGCCCCTGCCTTTTGTTGTTAACCTTATATCAAACTTAACATTCAACAACGAATCAATCAATACATGGAAAAACGGAGTAGTAAGAGCCTTAAAAAAATATATTCCAGACGGAACATCATTACCAGGAAATACTTGCCCTGAATGTGGCGATCAAAAAGGATTAGTTTATCAGAATGGATGTTTAATCTGCAAAGCATGCGGATACTCAAAATGCGAGTAAATATTAAAAGTGAATCTTGTGATAATCATATGTTTTACTATTCCTTAAATCATTAATTTTCTTTGCCAAAAATAAAAACACCCCTAAATTATTCTTATTCAACCAAGCTATTGCCTGAGGTTTTCGATTGCAAGCATCAGCAAATATTATTAAAAAATCAAATTTGTATTTTTTTAGCCACATATATGCCTTCTTATCATTATCAATAGCCGAATCCAATGCAGCAAGTTGAGGAAATTTATTTTTCATCAACCAAGCAAATGCTTCATTGCTTCCGCGAATAGCTTTTGATAATGCCGCAAGCTCAGGATAATCGTTATTTAAAAGCCAGTTAAATATTTTTTCATTCCCACTTATAGCTTCCCCGAAAGCAATTAATATTTTTGCAGGATATTTTAGCATACAAACCTTTTTGTAAAATTAACACAATTTTTTCAACCAAAATCAATTATACTGGAAATTATAAATTATCGTTATTAATTTTAAGAATTATATTACTTTTGGAAAACTTTTATATGATTTCACTAAAAGACATAAAAGCTCCAATTCAGGATCATATTATTGAATTTGAAAAAAAATTCAGATCTTCAATCAAAAGCTCCGTACCACTGCTTGATAATATCACACGTTATATTATCAAGCGAAAAGGTAAACAAATGAGGCCTATGTTCGTTTTCTTTGCAGCAGATATATGCGGCAATATTAATGAAACAACTTACAGGGCAGCCTCTTTAATTGAATTATTACATACTGCCACTCTAGTTCATGATGACGTTGTAGATGATTCGCACCAACGCAGAAGTTTTTTCTCAATAAATGCTTTATGGAAGAATAAAATTGCTGTGCTTGTAGGCGATTACTTACTTTCAAAAGGATTATTACTTTCGCTTGATAATGACGATTTTAAATTATTGAAAATTGTAACTGATGCTGTTAAAGAAATGAGCGAAGGTGAATTACTGCAAATTGAAAAAGCAAGAAAACTTGATGTTAAAGAAAATATTTATTTCGAAATTATCCGTAAAAAAACCGCTTCGCTGATTGCCTCCTGTTGTGCTTCAGGAGCTGCATCATCAGGTGCTGATGATAATACAATTAATAAAATGCATCTGATCGGAGAAAATATTGGTATTGCTTTTCAAATAAAAGATGATCTTTTTGATTACGAAAAAAGCAGGACAACCGGTAAACCCAACGGCATTGACATAAAAGAACAAAAAATGACACTCCCTTTGATATCAATGCTTAGTAATTCATCATATTCTGAAAAACGAAAAATCATAAACATAATTAAAAATCATAATAATAATCCCGCAAAAGTTTCAGAAGTTATTAATAAAGTAAATAACAGCGGAGGCATAAATTATGCAAAAGAAAAAATGATGGAATTTCGCAACAAAGCACTGGATCTTTTAGCAGAATTTCCAGAAAGTTCTTCACGGAATTCACTTGAGAAATTAATTGTTTTTACAACAGAAAGAAATAAGTAATAATCTTTTTATAACAAAACTAAGAGCATGTCTGTAAAATTTAAATTTTTAATAATATTTATATTTTGTGGCTTCATTTTAAATGCCCAGGAGTTTTATGGTGGAATAACTGCAGGAATGACAGCAAGCCAGGTTGCAGGTGATGTTTGTTCTGGATATGATAAAGCAGGATTATATGCCGGAATTTATGCAAACCTTAAAGTTTCAAAAAAATCGGTTTTACAGTTGGAAATTGATTATATTCAAAAAGGTAGCAGACTGGTTCCTAAGGAAAAAAATAATTACCAATCATATAAATTAAATTTGCAATATATCGATATACCTGTTCTTTACAAATATATTATTTCTAAAAGATTTACTGTAGAGATAGGACCTGTTTACGGAGTTTTTATTAAAGCTTATGAGGAAGCAAACTTTAGTAATGAACTTGCCGGTAAGCCTTTTAATACCAATAACCTTAGCGTAATTGTAGGAGTGTATTATTATATTACCGAGAACTTTATGTTTAACCTGCGATCATCAAATTCTGTGATTCCTATAAGAGAGCATACTTCGGGTGCAACAAGGTTTTTTAACAGAGGGCAATACAATGATGTGCTTATATTTGCTTTTGTTTATCAGTTTCTAAAGCCAAAATAACTTATACTAATTCTTAATCCCGAAAAATTCAGCGATTTTATTGCATATGATTAGTTTATAATTATTGAGCTTTAGTTGAAAGATTTCATTGTTATAATTCTAATACACAGCAGTATATGTTCAACCAATTTTATTTTTTCACTTTCTTATAATATATATTATTAAGGCGGTAATAATATTATACCTTCTCTACCCTATCATATTATATTTCATTCAATAAGCTATATATAAATATAATATGACACACGAAAAGAAGCTCATTGTAGTTATCAACCGTTATATGTTAGTAACTTATCGCCATAATAAAGTTTATTATTGTATGTTTTTTTTATCTTTGAAAAAAAAATTGAGACTATGGATATAATAATCAAAGGTATTAACATAGATTATCACGGTAAAATTCTATA
>CAZREZ010000042.1:0-13433 GCA_964599115.1 uncultured Bacteroidales bacterium | reverse complement strand
CAAATAAAAAGTAATTATACAAATACTATTCATTTGAGCTATCTTCCTGTAGGGATTTATTATTTAATTGTTGAAGGCGATAACTTTAACAGTGTTAATAAAATCGTTATACGCAAATAACCATTAATGGTTGAATGGCTGAATTGGATTAAACATTCCATTTCTTTCTAAGTTAATATTGTCCAAAGGACTCCTTCGGAGGAAGAAATTTAAAGTTAAGTAAAAAATAATTATTTTAGAAATGGAATGTTTTTGATGCAAAATACATTTATTTTAGCTGGTTAGCGGTTTTGAACTTTCAAAAGCGTAGTGTGGACACTACGCATAACAGGGGGAATCAATAAATTTAAAAGATTGATAAGAAATTAAGACCTATTTTTAACCTAAATAAAAAAAATAAAAAAATTGATTTATTAACCTTCTGGCTCGGAGTAAATTAATCATCTGTTAATTAAACCCTATTTCTTTCTTGTTTTTAATTTATTATCTTTGTTAAAAAAAATTAAAGCCATGAAAACGATTAAAATTATCATGCTGTTTGCTTTGCTTTTTAATATAGCTCAATCGCAGGTAATTTACACCGATGTGGTTCCCGATGCTTTATTTTCATATTCCATTGATATTAATAATGACGGGGAGGTTGATTTCAAATTTATATATATTTCTATTCAGGAATATGACTCATGGACTCAAAGATACAAAATCCAAACATTTGGTGACAATCAAGTAGCTATTAATAACGGGAGTGCTGCGGTGATTCAACTCGGTGAAGAAGTAAATAATGATCACGAATGGTCGGTCCAAAACGAAGTAATAATGTATGTTCACAATAATGTTTATGGGCATTACGGAAACTGGTATAATGTTGACCATGGTTTTGTTGGTCTTAAAATAAACACTTCAAAGGGATTATATTACTCGTGGGTACGCATTCAGGTTCAGGGATTTTACCACAAAGTTATTGATTACGCATACAACACCACAGCAGGTGAATTTATACTGGCCGGTAACGACATTCCCCCGGGTGCAACTTCTGTTTATGCCAACGATCAGTATGATTATTTTGATGGAAGGGATATCCATGTTTCTTTCACGAAAGCCCTTATTGAAAATAATTTTTCCGAATACCGTGTTATTCTGACAAAAAGCGATGATACAACTGCTTACAATTTGGAAATCATGAACCAGGTGCCTCCTGAAAAATATCATGCTGTGTTGGTTGACACCACGAGCGAAGATTTTGTTGTTGAATTTAATTTTGATTCAACTGCCATTGATAAGGATGGCGATTTGGTCATGAAATTTACAGATTACAAGATTCATTTACTCAATATTTCCGTTAGCGGCAACCCTGCTGATAATGTATTATCATCACCTTCCCCTGCTTTTATAATACAAGCATTTACACAGGCTGTTGATAAAACCACTGCTTGGGATGATGGGAATAGTGGGACTGCCAATGACATAAGTGTATCGTTTAATCATGTAAGTAATGAGTATTTGGTGAATGAATACAGAATTTTTATTGCAAAAACTGAAGATGCCGTGTTGTTTGATGTGGCAGCAGCATTGTCATTGCCAAGTCAGTTTTACATGGTAAAAATACCTGATGGTAATAATGTACAAGTAAGGATGAATGAAGACCTTATTGATATCAAGGGGAATAATATTATTTCTAATAATGAATATAGTTCTGTTATTCTTTCTGTAGCTGACAGTGTATATTCAAAAACAAATGCTTTGTCGCCCCCGTCCCGAAAATTTATTTTAAAAAACCCAAACGATATTACTGCCGGTAAAAAAACCGGTGACAGCATAGTGTACTTTGAAATTAACCCGCCACTTATACTGGGTTCTTCTGGTATAGACGAACTTGAGTTTGATATGAACCAGGATGGAGAAATGGATTTTGTATTTATGGCTGGAGGAATTCAATCACCGATGTGGTGTGAATACGGGTTTTCTATCACCTGTTTGAATGACAACAAAGTATTATTATGTGATCATGCTAATCATGAAAACTGGGTCGGGATTTTATTTCAGAACGAACAGATAGGGGAAGAATTTAGATGGTATAATGAATTTGCTATTTTTTTTAGTTGTAAGTATGATGCATGGTCAGGGGAAAATTATTATTGGGGACACTTTCCCGGTGGTGATTCCTACGTTGGACTTTGCATAATGAATAATGGAACACCCGTTTACGGGTGGTTGTATATTGAAGTAATAGAATTCCTCCATTATAAATTTCTGGAAGTGGCATATACGGCTTATAGTGGAAATGCCTTACCTGAACTGTCATCATGTGAAAATATTTCTTTGTACCCGAATCCGGCTAATGATTTTATTATAATTCAGGTTAACAGTTTCAACCCTAACGACAAAGTTACTGCAAAACTTTATAATAGTCAGGGTATATTTATTAAAAGTGTAAAACTTTCTAAAAAGGTTAACAAGCTTGATGTTAGCAAATATCCTGCAGGTATATATTATTGTGTTACAACGATAAACTCAACACAGAAAGAATCTATTAAATTTCTCGTCTATTAGTGGATGTGTTAAAATTTACTTTACTTTTTATCTTTTATCTTTTATCTTCTACCTTCCGGATTAGGATATTTTTAAAACTCCAAACAGTTTAAAAATATTTTTTATACCCGTTTCCTTAATAATTTGTACCTTTATCTTATTATTTCTTGACATTGCAATATACTTGGAATAACTTGGAAAATTTAATGAAAGCAACTTTTTTTAAATTATTATTGTCTAATTTTTAAACTCAGGAAACATGTATAATATATATTGTAAACTTATTGTATTATCATTTTTGTTCTTTGCAATGTCATTTTCAATAAATGCACAGGACAAAGAGCAATGGAAAGTTACCAAAGCTGATTCCATAAAATTCAGTGAAATACCCGAACTAAAACTTCCCGATAAATACAAAGGAGATAAATCACCTTTGATTCCCCCAAGTCTTGATAATTCACTCTTACCTTATTTCAGACCAATATTTGAGCAAGTTGGCTGGTCCTGTGGGCAGGCAAGCAGTATAGGATATACTTTTACTTACGAAATAAATTGTATCAGAGATTTACCTGCTGATGTTCCTGAAAATCAATATCCAACTCATTTTACATGGAATTTTTTAAATGAAGGTCAGAATGACATTGGAGCGAGTATTTTTGATTCATGGGAGGTAGTGAAAGGAGCAGGCTGCCCCTCAATAGCTGATTACGGAGGTATTTTTTATGGGGGCGCTTCAAGATGGATGTCGGGTTATGATGAATATTATAATGGGATGCATAACAGATTAAATAATTTTTATAAAATTAATATAGTGACACCCGAAGGGCTTGAAACATTAAAACATTGGTTGAACGACCATTTGGACGACTCAGAATTTGGAGGTGTTGCAAATTTTATGTGTGGTTCAGGTGGTGAGCAATCAAGATTTTTACCATCAGGAACACCGGAAGAAGGTATGTCTGTTGTAATCGGATGGGGAGGATGGGTTGGTCATCAGGTAACGGTTGTAGGTTACAACGACTCAATAAGATATGATTATAATAATGATAGCCAATATACAAATCATTTGGATATAAATGATGATGGAGTAGTTGATATGAAAGACTGGGAAATCGGGGGGGTTAAAATTGCAAATAGCTATGGAATATATTGGGGTAATGATGGTTTTAAATATATGATGTACAAGGTAGCAGCAGAATCATCATCAAACGGAGGTTTATGGAATAATTCAGTGTTTGTTATACGTGCAAAGGAAAATTTAGATCCTCAACTAACTATAAAATTAACAATTAAACATGATTCAAGAGAGAAAATAAAAATTACTGCCGGAGTGGCTGATGATACAACTGCTTCAGCACCATCAAAAATACTAAATTTCCCGATATTTTCTTACCAAGGAGGTGATTACTATATGCAGGGAGGTGATACCGAAGAAGATAAAACCATAGAAATTGGTTTGGATATTACCCCTCTTTTAAGTTTTATTAACAGTGGAGAAGAAGCTAAATTTTTTGTTCTGGTAAATGAAAATGATCCGGATAATATTGGAACAGGAGAAATCATATCATATTCAATTATTGATTATACAAATGGTATAAACGAAATAGTTAGTCAGCAATCAAACATACCATTGAACGAAAACGATTTAACAATTTTGTCCATTAATCATACAATTGATTTTGATAAAGTTAATATTGATAACGAAGAGCTACCGCCTGTAATTTTGAATGAGCCATACAGCGAACAAATTATCGCATCAGGAGGTGAAGAACCCTTTCATTGGAGCATAATTCAAACTTATATGGAAAATAATTTTACTGATAGTTTTCCTGGAATAAATGCACAAATTTTATCACCGAGCGGTAATGATAATGGATACGTGTCACAAGATATTGATTTTTCGTTTCCATTTTACGGAAAAATTTATAATCGCTTTGTAGTGCATACAGACGGTTTTTTAATGTTTGATGAACAAATATATGAATGGCCCTATACAATTGATAAAATGCTGCTTTTAAAAAATGTGGCAAGCATTTCTCCTTTTTGGACGGATTTAAAAATCTATCCCAGCCAGGGAAATGGAATATGGTATGAAGGAAATCAGGATTATGCAATTTTCAGATGGAAAGAATCAATAAATGATCAACAGGAAACAGATATAAATTTTGCAGTAAAACTTTATCCTTTAGGAAATATTGAAATTTATTACGGTGAAGTGTTAATGAATGAAAATACAGAATGGATTGCAGGTATTTCAAGTGGTGACGGATTAAACCATGAAATAGCAGATATTTCAAATACTTTTAATATATCGCCCGATCAGGTAGTTGAATTCATTCCCTTTGATTATCCTCTGGGGCTGGAAATTTCAGATGATGGAGTATTTTTCGGCACACTTAATGAAGAATGTAATTCTTGTGATGTTACATTTATGGTAAAAGACAATAATAATATTTTTGATGTTAAAAGTTTTCAGATTTCAACAAGTGGAATTTTATTTAATTACACATTTGAAGCTGGTGGGGATGCAATTATTGAATATGGAGAAACCGTTAACATGAACATTTCAGTTAAAAACATAGATTCTGTCGCTATTGAAAATGCTGTTTTAACTGTTTCAACTGATAATGAATATATTGCTCTAACCGATAATTATGAATATTTGGGAACTATTGAACCCGGTGAAACAGTTACGGTTTCAAATGCTATAGTTTTTAATGTGGATCCTTTAATACCGAATGAACATACAATCATATTAAATGCAGATTTTTCTTCTTTAATAAATACATGGGATAAATATATTGTTTTAACTGCTTATGCCCCTGACCTGCATATTGGTAATGTGGTAGTTTCTGACGGAGGAAACGGGAAATTAGACCCCGGCGAAACAGCAAATTTAATGATCCCTATTACAAATATTGGTTCAGCCGATGCTTTTGATGTTTACGGTGAACTTTTTTCTGACAACCAATTCATTATCGTTAATGAATCATCACCAATATATTTCGGAGATATTCAAAAAGGTGAAACCATTGAAAAAACATTTAGTGTTTCAGCTGAAGATTATGCACCTAACGGATTTATTTCAGAACTGGAATTTAATATATCGGCAAGCGAATTATACTATGAAAATTCTTTTAATTTGATGATCGGACTAATCCCTGTCCTTATTGTTGATTTGGATCCATTAAATCATTCAGGTCCGGCATTCAGGTCAATTATTGACAACATGGCTGTTATTTATGAACATACAAACATTTTTCCTGCAAATCCGTTTAACTACAAATCTTTGTTTATAAGTCTGGGTATATATTTTTCAAATTATGAATTAAGTTCTGCTCAAGGGCAAAAGCTTGCCGAATATCTTGAAAACGGGGGAATGATTTATTTGGAAGGAAGAGAAACATGGCTTGACGACCCACAGACACAGGTTCATCCTATGTTTAATATTAATGTTGTTGAAGATAATTGGTTTGCATTAGATACAATTTATGGCATTGCAGAAACATTTACTGATGGGATGAAGTTTGAATATTATGCTGATAATGTATTTCTCGATTATTTTTTTGAATCTGGTCCATCAGCTTATGTGATTTTTCAAAATCAACCTGTATCTTACGGTTGCCAGGTTGCTAATGATGCGGGAAGTTATAAAACTATAGGTTCTTCAATTGAGTTTGGCGCACTTCTGGATAATGATGATCCTTCAACAAAAAAAATTCTGTTCAAAAAATATCTGGATTTCTTCGGGATTGAAGAAAACACAAGTGATATTAATGAAAATATAAATATTTATGATATCACAGCAAGCATTAACTATCCAAATCCTTTTAAAACACAAACAACAATTGAATTTTTTCTTAACTCCAACAGCAAAGTTAAATTAAGTATTTACAATATTAACGGACAAATAATCACAACTCTTATTAACAAATATTTAGCGAAAGGTATTCATAAAATTATTTGGGATGGAAAAGATAATTCCGGGAAAAAAATTCCGCAAGGGATTTATTTTTATCATTTGCAATCAGAAAATTTTATTGAAGCCAATAAGATGATCTTAATTAAATAAGAGGACATGAAAAGATTAGTTTTAACAATGATTATTCTTTTTAATTTTTTTAGCTTAATTGCTTCAAAAGGGTATGAAGTAAGTTTCAGCCAACCTGAAAGTGATACTTATGTTCTTAATTTCAGTTTAAAAGATTATCAAATATATGAAATAACAATTGATGGAATAACATACAGTAAGTTACAATTCAGCAGTGTATTCACAAAGCGAAAAGGTTTTGCTGAATTGCCATTTATTCATGCAGCAGTTCAAATACCGGCAAAGAAAAATGTTGACCTTTTGGTAACCGGCTTGGATTATGAAGAATATACACTAAAATATCCTATGCTACCTTCACGCGGAGCAATATACAGAGATCAGGATCCGTCAACAATTCCATACATTATTGATCCGGTTTCAATAACTGACAACTGGTATCCTGAAAATCTTGCAGAAAACACTTACCCATACATCATTAAAGATATCAGGGGCACAAATGTTTATGTTTATCCGTTTCAATACAATTCAAAACAAAACATTTTGAGAATTTATAAAAATGTTAAAGTAGAACTTATTGAAAATAATACAACCCCTGTAAATCCATTGAATACTGATACAAAAAAAATACTTCGTGAGATGGATGCCATTTATAAGTCAGTATTCATTAATTACGACATAAGCCGTGACGATCTGACAATTGGCGAATATGGTGATATATTATTAGTTTGTACAGACAGAGATGAAGCTGCTATTGAACCATATATTCAATGGAAAAAGGAAAAAGGGTATAATGTTTTTAAAGAAGTTGTTGCAACCGGTACCAACGTAAAAACACTTATACAAGAACAATACAATCAAAATAATGATATTTTATATGTTCAGTTGGTTGGTGATTGGGCTGATATAAAATCCGATACATTAACGAGTGGTGCTCCAACCGATCCTCAACTCGGATGTGTTGTCGGCACTGATGAACAACCCGATATTTGTATTGGAAGATTATCTACTAATACAACCGGCGATGTTACCATACAGGTGAATAAGATAATAAACTATGAAAAAAATCCTGAAATGGGGGCAGAATGGTACAAAACTGCAACAGGAATTGCAGATTACAATGGACCGGACGATGACAATGAATTGGATAATGAACATAATGATACTATTTGGGTTAATAAATTAAACCCATTTACTTTTAATTCATATAATGCAATTTACGGGTTCACTGCAATGGCTTTTGATGTTACTAATTCTGTTGAAACGGGTACAAGTATCATTAATTATACAGGTCATGGTTCTTCAACTTCTTGGGGAACAACAGGATTCAGCAGCAGTAGTGTAGCTAATCTCACGAATGGAAACAAGCTGCCGTGGATTGTTTCAGTTGCATGTTATAATGGGGAATTTAATACTGGAACATGCTTCGCTGAAGCATGGTTAAGAAAAGAAGGCGGCGGAGCTGTTATGATGTTAGCAGGAACCACCTATCAAGAATGGGATCCACCTTTGCGAGGACAGGATTATTTTATGGACATCTTAATTGGTGGTTACGACTATGATGCTCATCCAACACAAAATGGTATAAGTACAAATGAACAAAGAACAACTTTAGGTACAATAGTATTCAATGGACTTGTATTAATGACAACAGAATCTAGTACCCCATTCGACTGGGGAACTGCTAAAACATGGACAACTTTTGGTGACCCTTCATTGCAGGTACGAACCGATACTCCTTCAGATTTATTACTGTCAAACGAAATTATAATGGCAGAAGTACCTTTTATAACAACTATAACAACTGCATTAGGCCCTGTTGAAGGAGCAATGGTTACTTTAAGCCAGGGAAATGAATTTTTTACCGGAATTACCGATGCTACAGGATATATTACCATAATGCACACGTTAACACTTGGTGATGCTTTAATGGTTGTTACCGCTTTTAATACAGAAACCATTTACCGGAATACTACTGTTGTTCCGTCAAGTAATCCTTTAGTTATATATGCTAAACATAATATTAATGACTTACAGGGAAATAATGATGGTTTGGTTGACTATGGCGAATTTATTTATTTAACTGTTGAATTGACAAACGTTGGTACGGAAAATGCTAATAATGTTGATGTAATTTTATCAACAGAAGATGAATTCATCACAATTACTGATAGCACTGAAAATTTCGGAAATATCCTTATTGGCGATTCTGTAGCTGTTACCGATGCTTTTGCATTTGAAACACACAATGATATTCCTGATAATCATTTATTAATCTTTACAATTAATGAAACATGGACAAGCAACTTCTTAATAATAGCACATGCCACTGTTCTGGAATTTGAAGGATTTACTATTTCCGATCCAACAGGCAATAATAACGGAAAATTAGACCCCGGCGAAACAGCAGATTTGATAATATCCATTAACAATATTGGTTCAGCCGATGCATACGAAGTTTACGGTGAACTTTTTTCTGACAACCAATTCATCACTGTTAATGAACCATCACCAATATATTTCGGAGATATACAAAAAGGTGAAGCTATTGAAAAAGAGTTTAGTATTACTGCTGATGAAAATACACATCCGGGTCATGTTGCAAATTTTGAAATTGATTTAACAGCAAACTTAGGCATAACAGAAAGTATGGCTTTCACCCTTGTTGTTGGGATAACCCCTGTCCTTATTGTTGATTTGGATCCTTTAAATCATTCAGGTCCGGCATTCCGGTCAATTATTGATGATTTGGCTATAAATTATGAATACACAAATACTTTTCCTGAAAATCCATTTAACTATAAATCTTTGTTTATCAGTCTGGGAGTATATTTTGCAAATTATGAATTGAGTTCTGCCCAAGGGCAAAAACTTGCCGAATATCTTGAAAACGGGGGAATGATTTATATGGAAGGAAGAGAAACATGGCTTGACGACCCACAGACACTGATTCATCCTATGTTTAATATAAATGTTGTTGAAGATAATTGGTTTGTTTTAGATTCAATTTATGGCATTGCCGAGACATTTACTGATGGGATGAAGTTTGAGTATTATACTGATAATGTATTTCTCGATTATGTTTTTGAATCTGATTCATCAGCTTATGTAATTTTTCAAAGTCAACCTGTATCTTACGGTTGCCAGGTTGCTAATGATGCGGGAAGTTATAAAACTATAGGTTCTTCAATTGAGTTTGGCGCACTTCTGGATAATGATGATCCTTCAACAAAAAAAATTCTGTTCAAAAAATATCTGGATTTCTTCGGGATTGAAGAAAACACAAGTGATATTAATGAAAATATAAATATTTATGATATCACAGCAAGCATTAACTATCCAAATCCTTTTAAAACACAAACAACAATTGAATTTTTTCTTAACTCCAACAGCAAAGTTAAATTAAGTATTTACAATATTAACGGACAAATAATCACAACTCTTATTAACAAATATTTAGCGAAAGGTATTCATAAAATTATTTGGGATGGAAATGATAATTCCGGGAAAAATGTATCGGAAGGAATATATTTTTATAAATTGCAGTCCCAAAATTTTATTGAAGCCAATAAGATGATCCTAATAAAATAAAATACATGAAACTAACATGAACCGACGGGTTAACCCGTCGGCTCACACTGGGAAATGATTATTTTTCAAAATATAAACAGATGAAAAAAAATTTAATTTTAATAGCTTTAATTCTCTTTGTAGTAATTTCAATTAAGGCACAAGATATTCAGACTAAAGACGATCAGGAAAGGATAAATTATAATAAAAAGCTGGGTCGTATATCAGTAATGGATTCAATATATTTGATGAGTCTTCCTGATCTTGAAATTCCTGAGATTTATAAAAGTTTACGTGCACCAACCTTACCGGATGTGCTGGATAATTCTACACAACCGTATTTTAGGCCTCCTTATAATCAGGCAGGATACGCATGTGGTCAGGCAGCACTGGTTGGTTATAATTTTACTTATGAGATGAACTGGAAAAGAAATGTGCCGGGTAATGTTCCCGAAAATCAATACCCCACTCATTTTACATGGAATTTTATGAATGCCGGAAATTTATATGGCGGAGTAAGTTATTATCACAGTATAGAAATCCTAAGACACGCCGGTTGTCCGAATGTTGCGGTTTACGGAGGCATGTCTTATGGAGGAGAAAAAAGATGGATAAACGGATATGAAAATTATTATCATGGTATGCAGAACAGGATATTAAATGCTTATAAGCTCAGAATTCTTACCGTTGATGATTTAACTAATCTCAAACATTGGTTGCACGATCATCTAAATAACTCAAGTGTTGGTGGTCTTGCCAGCTTTTATGCAAATCAACCGTATATGTATTATTTACCTCAAGGCACTCCGGAGGCAGGCATGTGTGTTTCTATTGGCTGGAGTTATTCTTCTCATGCACTTACAATTGTCGGATGGAATGACTCTATAAGATGGGATTATAATAATGACGGGCAATATACCAATAACCTCGATATCAACGGTGATGGTGTAATAAATTTGAGAGACTGGGAAATCGGTGGATTCAAATTTGTAAACAGTTACGGAGGAGTGCCAAATTGGGGAAACGGCGGCTTTTGCTATATGATGTATAAAACTCTGGCTGACCCGTATGGACAGGGAGGAATATGGAATAATACGGTTAATTTTTTAAAGGTTAAAGATACATGTTTGCCGCAACTTACTATGAAAATAACCATAAAACATACACGAAGAAAAGCATTAAAAGTAACTGCCGGATTATCAACAAACATATCTGCAACAGAAGCTTCTATTATTCTTGATTTTCCGATCTATGACTTTCAGGGAGGTAATAATTATATGCAGGGAGGTAGCACGGAAGATGATAAAACTATTGAATTCGGTTTGGATATAACACCTTTACTTAGTTATCTTAACAGTGGTCAACAGGCAAAATATTTTTTAAAAGTACAGGAATATGACCCTGAACACTGGGGATCAGGTGAAATTATTCAATATTCATTAATGGATTATACTAATGGTGTAAATGAAATACCTTGTTCAAGTACAAATGTTCCAATAGCAGACAACGATATTACCATGTTGTCAATTGTTCATACTGTGAATTTTGATGAGGTAAATATTGTTACTGATACCCTTCCGCCTGCACCGGTTTACGAACCATACAGCTACCAATTGAGTGCTTCCGGCGGAACCTCACCGTATTTCTGGATTATCAAAAATAATTTTACTGAAAATACTTATATTAATAATTTCCCTACTGTATCGGCTAATCAATTAATACCCAGTGGTAGTGACAACGGTTCAGTAGCACAAGCTCTTGATTTCACATTTCCATTTTATAGTACTGAATATGATACTGTAATTATTCACACTGACGGGTTTATTAAATTTGATGATCAGCTATTTATATGGCCATATCATCTGGATAACCAATTGCTGTTTTTGAAAACCAAATGTATATCACCTTATATGACCGATTTAAGATTATATTCTTATGAGGGTGACGGAATATGGTATGAAGGTGATGAAAACAGTGCTACTTTCAGATGGAAAACATCAATATATGATCAGCCGTCAAGCTCGGAATTGAACTTTGCAGTAAAATTATTTCCATCGGGAAATATTGAATATTATTATGGCTTAATTGCTTTAGATGATACTGTTGAATGGTATGGCGGTATATCAAGAGGCGATTGCCTGGACTATCAATATTCAAGTATATCGGGTTCTAATTCTCTGCCTGAAAATTATGTTGTTGAATATCTTGCTCCCGATTTCCCTGCTGAAATGAGTCTTTCAGAAGATGGAGTATTCAGCGGAATACCCGAAAATCCATACCAGGATCTTGAAATCACATTTAAAGCAACGGATAATAATAATGTTTTTACAACACGGGATCTATTGTTTTCATCAAACGGACTCTATATTGAATATACAATCAATGATGGTAATAATAATATTATTGAATTTGGTGATACCGTTCATTTAAACATCGGTTTGATGAATATCGGCAATCAGTCTCTTAATAATGTTAATATGACAATATCATCAGTTGATACTAATATTACAATAATTGACAGCACACAATATTATGGAATAATAAATCCTGGTCAAACCCTTACTATTCAGGATGCATTTTCTTTTATAGTATCACTTTCTGTTCCTGATGATCACCCAATAATTTTAAATAGTGTTATAACTTCAAATGGAGATACATGGTTGAGAGATATTACCCTGACTGCTTATGCTCCGGAAATTGTTGTGGGAAATATTGAAGTTTCCGATGGAAATAACGGAATACTGGATCCCGGTGAAACAGCTGACCTTATTGTTACACTTGAAAATTATGGTGGAGCATTCTGTTCAAATATTGAAACCCTTATTACATCAAACAATCCATTTATTACAATTAATGATAGTATAGGTAGTATTGACACATTATCAGCTTATTCAAACGATACTGTAGTTTATAATGTTACAGCTTCATCAATTACTCCTTATGGATATATTGCTTTTCTTGATATTAACATTACTGCCGATAATAATTATTCTTTAACCGATACTATGTATTTTACTATCGGTTTGATAGTTGAGGATTTTGAAACCGGCGATTTTACAAGATTTCCATGGGAATTTATGGGAGATGCAAGCTGGTCAATTACCAGTATTACTCCATATCAAGGTATGCATGCATCAAAATCAGGAGATATTAACGATAACGAAGAATCAACAATTTATATAACAATAGATGTTTTATGTAATTCGGAAATAAGTTTTTACAAGAAAGTTTCTTCAGAAGCCAATTATGATTATCTTAAATTTTATATTGACTATGCAGAGATGGA
>CAZREZ010000041.1:0-13520 GCA_964599115.1 uncultured Bacteroidales bacterium | reverse complement strand
TATTGAGACAGAATACGAAATATTGTTAAATTCACAGAGTATTTAAACCATAGCCGTAAAAATTTAGAAAATTCCACAATCAACAGCATTCCGGTTAATGTTGCGAATTCAGTTTATATTGTTAAAATTATATTGAATAATAGGATTTATACGAAAAAGATATTTGTTTTTGGAATGTAAAAAAAAACAATTATTAATTAGCCGGTAAGCGGTTTCAAACCGCTAACCGGCTTTTCTATGTCTGACTATAGATAGCCAATCTCCTGTACATCATTCCATTACTCCAGCGACCGTAGGGAGTCCGTCCATCCATACGGACTTCCATTAGGTCGTACGGATTTCTTTCAGTCATATGGATATTCCTTCATTCCATCTTTCCCTCTGATTTTTCAAGAACACTTATATAGGGAGTTCTGTTAATGATTGAGCGTCCCAAAGTAATTTCATCAGTATATTCTAATTCATCACCAATTGCAACACCCCTGGCGATTGTAGTTATACTCAGCTTAAAATCTTTGATTTTTTTATAAATATAAAAAATTGTTGTATCACCTTCAATAGTGGTGGATAGAGCCATAATAATTTCATTAATATTTCCCTGAGCCACCTTATTTATGAGTGATTTAATATTAAGATCATTAGGACCAATGCCATCCATGGGTGAGATAATGCCACCCAAAATATGATAAATTCCTTTGTATTGAGCAGTGTTTTCAATTGCCATTACATCCCTTATATCTTCAACAATACAAATTATTGAATGGTCGCGTTTTGGGTTGGCACAGATTTCACAAATATCAGAATCGGATATGTTATGGCAGTTTTTACAAAATTTTATCTCATCCCGCATTCTTAATATGCTTTTACTTAAAGCCTCAACATCTGACAAATCCTGCTTTATCAGATGAAGTGTAAGACGTAAAGCTGTTTTTTTACCGATTCCAGGTAGTTTTGCCAGTTCATTAACTGTGTTTTCAACCAATTTTGATGAGTAAGAGTTCACAACTTTAAAGATAAAAGTAAAAAAGATAAAAGGCAAAAGTAAAAATATAAATTTGAGAATTCTAAAAGTTAAAGAAATTATTTAATTTTACAATCGTTAATGGTTTAAGGAATTTTAAATATTAATTATGTTACGATATTTTGCAATAATCATTTTTAGCATTTTTATAATTCAAGGTATTGATGCTCAGGAATTTTTGAATCCATCAGCTAATAAAGTTGATATAAATGGTAACAGGCAGGGTTACTGGAAATTATATGATGGAAACGGAAATTTGAAATTTGAAGGAAATTTTAAAGATAATATTCCTTACGGAGAATTTAAATATTATTATCCGGATGGAAAAATTAAAGCTATATCGTTTATTTATAATAATGGAAAAGAATCAAGTACCAAAACTTATCATAAAAACGAAAAGTTAATGGCTGAAGGGAAATATTTAAATGCTAAAAAAGACAGTATTTGGAGATATTACAGTAAATATGACGGAATTTTGTTATCTGAAGAATTTTATGACCTGAATATTAAAACCGGTGTTTGGAAGATTTTTTATTCCGATGGTAATGTGGCTGAACAAGTAACATGGAAAGGTGATGTAAAGGAAGGACCTTGGATGCAATATTTCCCTAATGGAAAGTGTAAATTAAAAGCAAAGTATATTAAAGATAAACTTGAAGGATTGATGACTATTTATTATCCGGACGGAACAGTGAATATCTCCGGAACATATCACAATTCAATGAAACACGGAATATGGATGTATTTTACTGATATGAGTGAAACCCAAAAGAAAGAAGTTTATAAAAATGGATTATTAGTGTCAAAAGAGATTTATATTGAACCAGAAGATAAATAAAGTGTTTGTGTGTTAATGTGTTATCGTTAAAATCTTAAATCTTAAATCTCCAATCTTAATTCGTAATCAGAAATATTTAATAACATCAGTCAGTTTGTTGACCACAGTGCAATTTAATGGTTCTAATCTTTTATACGACTGATGGCCATTTGCAACAATAATACAATTGCATCCGATTTCTCCTGCTACTTCAAAATCGTGGATTGTATCGCCAATCATGCAAACCTGATTAGGATTAATATTGGCTTTTTTTATCAGGTTTTTTGCATTTTCTACTTTACTTACTGCATAATGATCGTTAATACCCGAAATATGTGTGAAATAATTGTTGATTCTTTTATCAAAAATTGATCTAACTAAAGAATCCTGCTCCATGGCAGAAATTATAAGTTGTTGATAATTTCTGTTTTTAAAGTGTTCAAGAACAGAAGTTACTTCCTGAAAAAGATCTGCATCAATAATTCTATGGTTATAAATATTGATGAATTCGGTGGCGGGAATATCAAAATCTTCTTTTGTGAAATCAAAGCCTGCTTTGCTGTAATAATCCTTAACAGGAAATGTGAAAATCTCCTTGTATATTTTTTTAGTTAACTTTTCAATATTGCGGTGTTCTAAAAGGATGTTGATGGAATCTATACAAATATCAATATCATTTAAAAGTGTTCCGTTCCAATCCCAGATTATTGTTTTGATTTTATTAATCATATTTCTAAAAGTATAAATAATGAAATTTCAAACCGTCTTTTGTGTTATATTCAAGGGTTGGAAAAGGTATTTTTATGAAACTGATTACAGTAAAAAGCACTTTTAAAACTTTTGACCTTGTTTTGATTCTTGTGTAATCCACATCGAAAGAAAAATAAAACTGTCTGTAACGGTCAAATTGCGGTATGGGCTGTCCCTCATATTCCGGCGGATTGCTGGTAGCTCCTGTCATCCCTTCTGCACCATACCCAAAGGCAACATTTAACCATTTTGGAAACCTGGATTCTTTCCTTAAAAATGAATGAATATTAGCTGAAAGCCAGAAAGTTTCGCCGTTGTAATCTTTAATAATTTCCTGGATTAGATTTTTTCCCAGCAAGTCAGGGCGGTATTGCGGATATTCTGTTTGATGAAAAGAGAATTTAATCAGAAAACGTTGTTCACTCCATGCCAATTGCTGTCCGATGAATAAAGCTGTCCCAAGTCCGTTGGCAATTATATCACCTGTTGAAGCACCCCATTCGGCTGAAAATCCATCAAATATCTCTACGGTCATTAAAAAAGTAAAACCCAGCATCCCTCCGTACCAAATGGAATTTTTTTCGTTAACACCCGACCATCGTAATGATTCGTAACCAATTCTCCCTAAATAATATGAAGTGAAAATATGTCCCATTTTATCCATTTGAAGCCATTCATTATTATCATTAAAAAAATGAAAAGTAGATTGAGGATAATCTTTATACCACAAGCTGTACAATCCAATCATTGAGCCGACATATAAAGCACTTTCTGTAGCAATAACAGCAGTTAATCTCTTCTTATTAATTTTTTCAGGATAAAAGATAATGTCAGTGGAACCGCTTTGGGAGTAAATACAAGTGTTTAATAAAAAAATTATTATAACAATTATATATGATATATGTTTGATGTTCAAAATTTGTAATTATTCAAAACCAAATTATATAGTTCATTTTGAATTTCCAAATATATAAAAATTTTTTGATGTATTCGAAAGTTCTGAATAATTTTATTTCTTATATAATATTGGTTTAATTAAAAAAACATCTCTTGACTTTTGAATTTAAATTTTGTATATTTGTTTTTTATTATCAAGCTCGACTTCCAATATTATGACCCACCTACACAAAATATACGCATTATTAGAACAAAACTACAAAACCACCCAAATACCTGACACTACATGTGCCTACAACACTGATAGTTACACCCCCCCCATTTATTATTAAAATTATTTCAAAACTTTTTAAATATCTTGATTTATGTACTTTGCTTACATGATACATACAATTTTACAATCGTTGGCAGTTTCTTGCTTGCAAGAAAACAAACAGGCGCGGGTAAAATCCGCACTTGTGTTTTATATTGTAATAAAAAAGATATATTTACAATAGGAAAAAATAACTTTATATGGTTATAGCCATCCCGGTTATACACTAACAATTCCGGCCGGTGATGACAGTAAATAATATCAGGATACGTTAGTATAAAAAGAATTATAGAAAATAAAAAATTAACATAAAAATTTGAAATTATGAAAAATTTAATTGGAATTCTAACTGTTGCACTGGTTTTTATTTTTTGAATTATGAGAGAAATACAAAAAAATATAATTATACTTTTTTTTAGTTCAATATTCTTTTTATTTTTATTTCTATCTCAAAACCTTTATAGCCAGAGAGAAGCGGACCGTTGGTATTTTGCCTATCATTGCGGTTTGGATTTTAATTCAGGGATACCAGAAGTAATACATGACGGACGCACATATATTCCATTTAGCGGGGTGGGTACAATGTGTGATTCGATTGGCAATTTATTGTTTTACTCACACCCGGATACTATTTATACATCCCAACATACATTAATGGAGAATGGCTACGATTTTGAGGATGGTTGTGGTTGGCAAAGTAACCTAATCGTTCCATGGCCGGAATCCGATTCCTTGTATTTTGTGTTTAAGACACCTAATCTTGGAGATGGATGGGGTCTTCATTACAACATTATTGATATAAGCAAAAATAATGGTTTAGGAGCTGTTATTGAAAAAGATATATTATTGGAATATGCATGGGATGCTGCTGATCATCTTACATCAACACTGCATAAAAACAAAAGAGATGTCTGGATAATTACCCGTAAATTTCTTGAGGATAGTTATGCTGTGTTTCTCATTACTCCTGACGGAATAAATGAGACCCCATTATTATTTCCTGCACCGGATCGTATAGGGCAAGATTCAGAAAGAGGGTATATGAAGATTTCTTATGATAAGAAGTATCTTTTTACCAATTATTATTCACCATATGGAACAGAAATTTGTGAGTTTAACTCAGGAACCGGTGAGATAGAATTTTTATATGAACTGAATATTGGCCGTCCTCCGGTGGGTTTGGAATTTTCACCTGACTCAAAGTTTGCCTATATATCTTATTGGGAATCTTTTCAAGTTAGAGTCAAGCAATTTAAGATGGAATATGTTAATATTATGTGGCAATTTATACAAACTCATATCGAGGTTGGGACTGGGAACGGGAAAGGGTTACAATTGGCTACAGATGGTAAAATATACTGTTCATATGCAAGCTCGGGATCCCCTGAATATTTCATTGGAATTATACATAAACCCTGGGAACTGGGAACAAATTGTCAATTTGAAACACAAGCAATAAATATGTACCCTGGTGAAACGAGTAGTTCTATGCCCAACATCCTTATGGACTACCTTTATCGTTTCGAATTTGAAGGCACTTGCGAGGGTGAGCCGTTTCAGTTCACCTCTAATTTCAATCCTGTCCCAGACTCCATCCGTTGGTTTTTCAGCGATTTCAATTCGGGTACCAACAACGTTTCGAATGATTTGAACCCGATTCATATTTTTTCCGACGGGGGTATCTACGAAGTAAAGGTTGATGTATGGTATCCCAGCGGAAGATTTGAACACACCAGTAGGGAAGTTGAAGTGGAATACGCCCCCGAGCCAGACCTCGGCCCGGATACCACCATTTGCAACGGTCAGGAAGTTATATTAGATGCAGAATGTGGACCACACTTTTATTCATGGAGCACCGGGGCTTTTGGAAGCAGTCAAATCACGGTATCCGATACAGGTTGGTATTGGGTAAAGGTAACCAGCAATGCAGGATGCTTTGAAATAGATTCTGTCCATATTTTGTTCTACCCACCTGCCATAGCCGATACAAGTAATCTGATAATAAGCCCCACAACCTGCGGCGGAAGTATGGGTGTGATCTGCGGATTGGAAGTTTCCGGAAATCCACCATTTCTATATCAATGGATTAATGACCTTGGCAATCCCGTGGCAAATACTTTAGACATCTTTCATTTGCCTGTTGGAAATTATACTTTGCAAGTAATTGATGGCAACGATTGTTTAACTGAATTCGGACCTTATTCTATTATAGATACCGGAGATGTGCTGATAGAGGATGTAAATTATACTCATGAGCATTGCGGACAGCAGGATGCAAGTATTATCATTACAGCTACTTCGGGATTGGGCGATATGTTGTTTTATTCAATTGATAATGGCTCTACTTATTTTACCAATCAGGGAATCTTTATGGGTCTGGCTGCAGGAACTTACGCTGTCAGAGTAAAAGATTCCACGGATTGTCAGGATGTTTACATCAATAATCCTATCATCCTTGAAAATATTTCAGGACCACAGGTAACTGATATACAAATCACCCCGTCATCAAACGGACAGAATAACGGAGCCATTAATATTATTGCTTCCGGCAACACTGATACTTTGTTTTATTCCAATGATAACGGAGCGAATTTTCAAATCAATAACGGTTTATTTATCAGTCTTTTTCCCGGATATTACACCTGCATTGTGATGGATGAGTTTGGTTGTGATACAACATTTATAGTGGAAGTAACCGAAGAAATCACTATCCACCTGGAGGCAATTGCCGGTGATGATGAAGTATGTCCGGGAAATTCGGCTTTTGTCCCGCTGATCGTAAGTAATTTCAATGATGTGGCCAATTTTAAAACCACACTTGTGTATAATAAGGATTTAATAACCTGTGCAGGCTTTGCCAATGCTCATCCGCAATTGGAAGATTCATTAAATGCCTTGTTATTCCCGGCAGAAGGAAGAATAGAACTCAACTGGTCTTCAGTTGCTGTTACTTTAGCTGATAATACTATTATGGCAGATCTGGTATTTGAGTCAATTGACCCGGGTATGAGTCTTATAGAGTGGGATGGATCACCCGGAGCAAGTCTCTTTCAGAACTCTACAGGACTAACTATACCGGTAGACTATTTTATAGGGATTGTTAAGATTTATAAAGAAGTATCTTTTTCATTCTGGGGTACAAATGAATTCTGCGAGGGAGAAACTATGGAACTTGAACCCATTGTCTGGTCAAGCAATGGAGATGTTACCTATTTATGGACTGATCCCAATGGTGATACAAGTAGTTATGAAATCATGACTATTAATAACATACAAATAAACCAGTCAGGAACATATTCTCTAACAGTAACTGATACATTAGATTGTAAAGCGGATGCTTCTGTTGTTGTGATAGTTTACCCCACTCCAATACCAGCTTTTGCAGGACAGGATACCATCTTTACGGAAGTTCCTGTTGACATAGATGCAGGAGCAGTATTTCTTTATTATTTATGGAATACAGGAGATACAACACAAATTATTACGGTACAAAATAATGGCTGGTATTCGGTAGAGATTGAATCACAGCAAGGATGTATGGGAGGAGATTCGGTGTTTGTGCTTTTTTCCACACCACCGGAACCTATACCTGATATCAGGATTTATTTACCAAATGCTTTTTCCCCTGATAGTGACGGATTGAATGATGAGTTTAAAGCTGTAACCAATTCAGAAAACATTAAATCTTTCCAAATGCTTATTTATGACCGGTGGGGAACATTAATTTTTGAATCCAATAATATTTCTAAAGGATGGAACGGAACATTTAAAGGAAAACTTTGTCAGCAGGGAGTGTATGTGTATAAAATTGAATACAGTCTGTTTGCTTCCTCAACCGGACAATCAGAAACTAAAATTGGGACGGTGGTGTTGGTTAGGTAGATGGTGAAAAAATCAAGACCACGAGGTTTTAGTTATATTACTGCCAACCAATATATTTTTATTAATGCCTTAAAAAAAATTAAAACCTCGTAGTTTTTACAAATTTGGAATATTGGAATAATGATAAAACAGTTTGAAGTTTAGTTACAATATAAATCATTACATCACTCCATCATTCCAATATTACTCTTTTGTTTACTTCCAGATTTTTAACTTATTCAATGCTTCCCTGTATTTTCTTGCATTCTGGCTATGTTGAGTATTGGTTCTTGCAAAAGCATGATATCCTGAAAGGTCATCCCTGGCACAAAAATACAGGTAATTGTTTTTATCGTAATTCAATACTGCATCAATTGATGAAATTGAGGGAATACAAATAGGTCCTGGTGGCAAACCTCTATATTTATAAGTATTATATGGTGAATCAATTTCTTTGTGTCCATTAAGAACCCTTTTAATATTATAATCGCCAAGTGCATAAATAAGCGTTGGGTCTGCCTGTAAACGCCAGCCGCGTTTCAAACGGTTAATATAAACACCGGCAATAATTGATTTTTCATCATTTTTCTGAGTTTCTTTTTCAACTATTGAAGCGAGAGTTATAACTTCAGGAATTGTCATTTCAAGCTCATCGGCTTTTTTTTGCCTTTGGTGATTCCAGAATTTTTTGTACTCAAGGAACATTCTTTCAATAAATTGTTCGTCAGTAATATCCCAGAAAATTTTATAAGTATTTGGTATAAAAATAGTTGTTGCTATTTCGGGATACAAACCAAATTGAGAAATATATGTTGAGTCATTAAGTAATTTAATAATTGATGCTGAATCGGATTCAATTTGAATGGAAATATTTTTTGCAAGTTGTTCTTTAGTTCTGATATTATTAAAAATTAAATTTACAGGTTCCTGTTTGCCGGATCTGAGTAAATTAATCAATTCATTATTACTCATTTTATTTTTAATAAGATATTTACCCTGTTTAATATTATCATGATATTTTTTCTTAGCAGCCAGCCATTCAAAATTATTTCTGTGAATTATAATACCTTTTTCATATAGAATTTTTTTTACATTTTCAAAAGTTGAATTAGTCGGAATATAAATAGCAACACTTTCATTATCAGATATCCATACATTCTGATGATAAATAATTTTATATATCAGGTAACCGATAATTAGTGAAACAATAATTAAGAGAGTTAATGTGTAAATAATAATTTTATGAAACTTGGATTTTCTTCTCCTTTTGCCGATATTGTATTTTGTATGATAATAATCCATTTAATTTATTATATTAGAATTTTTAAAATTACATACTGATAAGTTAATTTATTGTGTTGTTCTCTTTATGCTATTATTTGTAGGCTAAGGCTGAGGCTACAAAGATATATTTTATTTTTTATTAATTTTTATTAACAAGTTGCAACATATATTCATCTGTCCATTTCCCATTTCTTAAAATCCAGTCCTTTTTTAGCCCGATTATTTTAAATTTTTTCTTTTTAAACAAATTTAAACTTATTTCGTTATAATAAGGGATATTACAGTAAAGCTGGTGCAGCTCTAAAGTCTCAAAAGCATATTTGATTAATAAATCCAAAGCTATTGAAGCAAAACCTTTTTCCCTTTCTTCTTTTATTATTAATATCCCAATTCCGGCTCTTTTGTTTTTTGGGTCAAAATCAAACAGATCAATACTTCCGATGGTTCTAACTTTTTTGCCCGCTTCTGTAACATCAATCATCAATCTAAGTTGTTTATTAGTGAAAATATCTTTTTCGGAATTTAATAAATATTGCTCCAAAACAAATCTTGAAAAAGGAGTGAGGGTATTGCTTAAATGCCAGATTGAAGTGTCGTTTTCCCATTTGTAGAGCCGGTCAATATCGGATGGCTCAAGAGCGCGTAGAGTAATGTTTTTTGAAGTCATGTTATTTTTTATTATTGTTCAAGGTTCAATGTTATAATTTTTAACCTGAGACCTGAAACCATAAACTTTTTATAAAATATCTGAAAAATTAATTTTTCCTTTAAAGACATAACTAACTTTTCCTTCCAACCAGATGTCAGTAAATGAATTATTGTGCTTTTTAAAACTAACTTTTAAATTTCCACCTTTTGTTTGAATATTGAAAAAGTCGTTATTATTTCCTGTTTTAATGGCTGTAGCTAAAGCAGAAGCTATTACTCCTGTTCCGCATGACAATGTTTCATTTTCAACACCCCTTTCGTAAGTCCTGACAAAAATCTCATTATCAATTATTTCAACAAAATCAACATTAGTTCCTGTTGGAATAAATTTTTTGTTATACCTGATTTTTTTTCCATTGTTGTAAACATCAAAGTTATTAATATCATTAACAAATTTTACATAATGTGGCGAACCAGTGTTAATAAGATAAAAATCATCATATACTTCAATTTTGTTAATATCCTTCATTTTTAAACTAATGGTTGAAATATTATTTTTTTCGCTTATCACAATACTTTGATGCTCACCATCAATAGCTGAAAAATTTGTTTTATTTTTGGTTATTCCCAAATGATTTGCAAGTGCTGTTATACATCTGCCTCCATTGCCACACATACTACCTTTATTCCCATCCGAATTAAAATATATCATTTCAAAATCATATCCTTTTTTATTTTGTAGCAAAATAAAGCCGTCAGCACCAATGCCAAACCTTCTGTTACATAGTTTTGAAATTAATTTTTGATAAGGTATAAATTTTAATTCCCTGTTGTCAACGATAATAAAATCGTTGCCTGTGCCTTCATATTTATAAAATTCAATTATCATAAAAAATAAATTTTTCTAACATGATATGCAAAAATAATAATTTCAGTGTTTTAATTACATGATTAATCATAAAAACTTAAGAAATTTTAATAAAAAATTATAATAATATTTATATTAAAGCGAACGTTTTTGATATGAAAAATAATTTTTTTGATAAAATAAAAAATTATTAAAAAATAATCGTTAAAATATTTTTAAATTAGCATAAAATATCTTATGTTTGCATGTTTCGTTATTTATATATAATATATTGATATATAAATAATTAAAAAAAATCATAATTTTATGAGACAGCTAAAAATAACTAAATCAATAACAAACAGAGAAACTGCTTCTCTTGATAAGTATCTTCAGGATATTGGTAAGGAAGAATTAATTACTGCTGATGAAGAAGTCCTTTTGGCACAAAAGATACATGCCGGAGATCATATTGCCCTTGAAAAACTTACTAAAGCGAACCTTCGGTTTGTTGTTTCAGTTGCTAAACAATATCAGAATCAGGGATTAAGTTTGCCGGATTTGATAAATGAGGGAAACCTTGGTTTAATAAAAGCTGCTAAGCGATTTGATGAAACCAGAGGATTTAAATTTATTTCTTATGCTGTTTGGTGGATTCGTCAATCTATTTTGCAGGCACTGGCTGAACAATCTCGTATTGTAAGATTACCATTGAATCAGGTTGGCTCGTTAAATAAAATTAAAAAAACTTCATCTAAACTTGAACAAAAGTTTGAACGAGCTCCATCACATGAGGAAATTGCAGATTCTCTTGAACTTCCCGAGCATAAAATCAATTATGCGATGAAAATTTCAACAAGGTATATCTCAACTGATGCTCCACTTACACAAGATGATGATATGAAATTTCTTGATGTGTTTGTTACTGATGATAATCCGGTTACTGATTCGGATTTGATGAGAGAATCACTCGGAAGAGAGATACAACGGTCACTATCTACTCTTAGCGAAAAAGAAAGAGATGTAATTAATTTATATTACGGTATAGGTATGAATCATGAATATACTTTAGAAGAAATCGGCGCTAAGTTTGGTTTGACAAGAGAAAGAGTAAGACAGATTAAAGAAAAAGCTATCAGAAGATTGAAACATAATTCACGTAGTAGATTATTAAAAGTTTATTTGGGGCAATAAAATTATTTAATAGACTAATTAACTTAGAATTGTCAATAAATCATTACTTTAGTATTCCTGTTTTTTTTAGATTTTTTCCTTGACAAAGCTGTTTATTCATTTAACTTTCATTATATAATTAACCGATTAATAATCAATTTATAAATATTATGGTAGGAAATATCAAAAATAATAATGATAATAGTAATTATGAAAAATCATTAAAAAAGTGGGCAGGTGAAGAAAAAATTGCCAATGAGTTTATTAGTATTATGTCTAAATTGTTTTATGATAAATCAATTGAGCTGATACTCTTCAGAAATCAACTTCTTGACAGAAGCGCAAGTGTAATTTTATTTAAACATTCGTATTCTGAAACAATTATCGAAAAACCTTTAAAAATTGAAGATTCATTGATTTTGGCAAAAGCCATTCTAAATGCCAATATAGGACCTGCAAGATTGGATATAGGAAGGTTAAATAAAGAATGGACTGAGGAAAAAGATAATTTTAAAGATGCTGATGAGTTTATTAAAATAAAATTAAATGATTTTATTGATAAAGAAAAGCCTTATAAAAAACCTGTTGATGTTGTTTTATTTGGCTTTGGACGAATTGGCAGATTACTTGCCAGAGAATTGATTATTCAGGGTAATGGCTCTCAACTGAGAGTACGGGCAATAGTTACAAGAAGAAACCCCCCAGAAGATATACGAAAAAGATCTTCTTTATTCAGACATGATTCAATTCATGGACCATTCAGAGGTGTTGCTATTGAAAATATTGATGATAAAACAATATATATTAACGGTCATGTTGTAAAAATGCTTGCAGCCAGCAATCCTGAAGATATTGATTATGAAGCCGAAGGTATTACTGATGCTTTATTGATTGATAATACTGGTATATACAGAGATGAAGAAGGCTTGGGAAGACATCTTAAAGCCAAAGGTATCAGCAAAGTATTACTAACTGCTCCGGGCAAAGGTAATATTCCTAATATTGTATATGGCATTAATCAGAATGATTTTAATGTTAATGATTATAAAATATATTCGGCTGCTTCTTGTACAACAAATGCTGTTGTTCCTGTTTTATCTGTATTAGAAGAAAAATTGGGAATTATAAGAGGGCATTTGGAAACTATACATGCATATACAAACGACCAGAACTTGCTTGATAATTATCATAAGAAATATCGTAGGGGAAGGTCAGCTGCTGTAAATATGGTGATAACTGATACCGGGGCAGCAAAAGCTGCGGTAAAAGTAATTCCAAGTCTTAAAGGTAAATTGACCGGAAATGCTGTAAGAGTTCCAACTCCCAATGTTTCACTTGCTATTCTTTCGTTAAATGTAGAAAAGGAAACTTCTGTTGAAGAAGTTAACAAGATTTTGAAAGATATTGCTATGAAAGGAGAGCTCGTTGAACAAATTCGTTATTCCACATCTTATGATGCAGTGTCTACAGATTATATCGGTGATTCATGTGCTTGTATCGTTGATAGTCCTTCAACAAAAGTATCTGATGATAAAAAAAATATTGTAGTTTATTTATGGTATGATAATGAGTTTGGATATACTATACAGGTTATCAGACTCGCTAAACATATTGCACAGGTTAAAAGGTTCAGGTATTACTAAAATAGTGTCAGTCTATAAAGTCAAAGATTTTCATAAATGAAGCACCAAATAACAAATTTCAAATAACAAATAATTTCCAAATTTCAATGATCAAATATTCAAAACAGTTTTGAATATTGAGATTTCGGTCATTGAGATTTATTTGTAATTTAGTGCTTGTAATTTGTTATTTTTTAAAAAAAGTTCTAAATACTTAGTTTATAGACAGGCACTAAATAGTTTTTTTTATTTAAAATAAAATTTAATAAATATATCAAGATATGTCT
>CAZREZ010000040.1:0-13527 GCA_964599115.1 uncultured Bacteroidales bacterium | reverse complement strand
TGATTTAGACTACGGTGAATTGGCACAGCAAAGTGTTGTACGCTTTAATGATGCTGCTACAGAAGGTTATGATCCGGAATTTGATTGTTATTTCCTTGAAGGTTACGCTCCGGTTTTTCACTCTGTTGCCGAAAGTAAACACCTTTCAACAAATACATTGCCTGAGTGGAGCACAGAATTGGTTGTGCCCTTCATGTTTGAGAAAAATGGCTCATCCAACTTTATGATAGAACTGGCTGAAACCATTGAAGGATATGATGTATTCCTTAAGGATATTAAAGAAAATATCACAGTTAACCTGACTGAAATGACCAATTATGCTTTCACTTCTGAAGAAGGTGATGACCCCGAACGTTTTGAAATCTTGTTTGGTGTTGTAGGTATTAACGATATTGATGCACTGACAGCTGCCCATATATACAGCTTTAATAATAAAATTGTTATTGCCAATGTAACGGGTTCTACTAACATGGATATTATAAATATTCAAGGTCAGAAGATGTATAACCTCAGCTTCAATAGTAATGGTTATAAGGAAATAGCTGTTGATTTACCATCAGGTATTTATATGGTTCGCTTATCCAATAGTGGAGAAATAAAAACATCAAAAGTATTTGTAAAATAACCCTTTTAAATAGATAGTTATGAGAAATAAAATATTAAAATCACTATTTGTATTTGTCTTCACACTTATGGGTTGTGGGCTAATAGCTCAACCATTACCACCGGAAGACGGTCACGGACTTGAAGGTGACCAAAGTGGTGGTGGTTCAGCACCCATAGGCAGTGGCATTTTTATACTTATGGGACTTGGCGCTCTTTATGGCGGGAAAAAAGTATATGATATTAAGAAGAAAAAACTTCTTGATTAAAATTAGATTTTACTGGTAACAAGTACCCGGTAACAGGTCAATAAAGACTGGTTACCGCTTACTTATTGCTGGTTACTGTTTATTTTTATATGAAGTACTATTTGAAGATAATTATATTATTTTCTTTTACATCCTTAACAACAATATTACCCGGACAAAATACCTATCCACCTTTATCAATAGAAACGCACGAGCTGACTCGCGAAAGTAATCAGCCAACAATAATAATACATGATACCATTGTATCTCCTGGTGAAGTAGTACTGCAAATCGATGCTCTGAACTTTGTCGGTGAAAACGGACAGCTTGCTGCAATTACTCTCCGTATTGATATTGATACTAACCTGCTTACATTTGTGGGAATTGAAAATACTACACTCCCGGGAGGCTGGTTTGCTAATTACAATCTTCAAATGAATGAGATTACGATCATTTATACCGCCTCTTCAGGAAACGGATATGATATTGACGGTAAGCTGTTGGATATGCGATTGGTATATTATGGAGGCTTCACCGCTGATCTTATGTTTAAACCTGATTGCGAAGTATCTAATGTAAACTTGCAAATAATACAAGGTGTTGTTTATCAGGATGGGAGTATTGCACAAACGCCTGCACAAGGAACAGTAATGATGGATACGGTAACTGCCTACTTGGGCGAACAGTTTGATATGCCATTGGATATAGTAGGAGTGGGGTATGATTCTGTTACCACGATTGCCTTAAAAATCGCTTATGATACTAATAAACTTTCCTACGAAGGATTTACAGAGAACGTCCTTGTTGGTGTCAGCGTAGCAGATAGTATAAGTATACTGCACATTTACTGGGCTGACTCCAGCAATCCGATTGACTTTACAACGCTTAGCACCTTACTTGTATTTCATTTTACCTTTACAGGTGACAGTATCACTATATTAGAATTCAAGCCCGGTTCAAAAGTATATAATAACAATGAGGTTATTGCTTCGGATTTTCTCCATGGCTTTGTTGAAGTCATGTATTTTCTTGATTTGATTACCAATCCTGTAGGGGCAGGAGTGACTACCGGTTCCGGATATTACCTGCCGCAGTATGAAATAACTGTTAATGCAAGCCCGGAGTTGGGATATTTGTTCCAAAACTGGTCAATAGGTGACAGCATAATTTCACTGGATTCTATGTTTGTTTTTACCATGCCTTACAACAATGTGATACTCACAGCAAATTTCCTTCCGATAGACTATATTCTTTCATTATTGGTTTTTCCTGAAAATGCGGGTCAGGTATTTGGTGAAGGTTTATACAATTACGGTGATTCGGTAACTGTTTCTGCCATTCCTGAAGAAGGATTTGAATTTACTTTTTGGACCTCAAACGACTCCATTGTGTCTTATCAGCCTGATTATGAGTTTATCATGCCTGCCAGTAATTTAACTCTTACAGCCAATTTTACCATCATGGTATATACCATAACTGCTGAGCCTAACAACAGCAATTACGGCACTGTTAGCGGCGCAGGCCAGTATGAGCATGGAGATATAGCTACTTTGACAGCCACCCCTGAGGAGGACTGTGAATTTGTTGTCTGGACAGAAGATGGACAAGTAGTATCCAACCAGGAAGTTTATATTTTTATTGTGGTTTCCGACAGAGATCTGATTGCCCACTTTCAACTTATATCAGCTTGTCCGAAACCGGTCGCATTGTCTGTAGATGAGATTACTGAAAACAGTGCAACTATTCATTGGGTTCCTTCAGGCAATGAAGAGGAATGGGATGTTCTTTGGGGTTTGTCGGGTTTTGATACAATCACCCAAGGGGAACTCATCAGCGGATTGACAGAAATTCAATATGTACTGGAAGGCTTGGACCAGGGCACACTCTATGATTTTTATGTCAGGGCAGTATGCTCCGACAGCCTCAATAGCGGGTGGGCCGGTCCTGAAAGCTTTTCAACTTTGTATGTGGGACTGGAACAGGTAAGCAAATCACCTTCATTCGTGATTTATCCCAATCCGGCAAGCGATAAACTCTATCTAAGGTTTGAACAAAACTCACGGCAAGCACAACAATTAAATATAATCAATTCTTTAGGTGTTGTTGTAATGAAGCACAACGAACCAATACATGATAATTATTGCCTTCAGATTAATGGCTTATGTCCGGGAATTTATATCATACAATTACTGTTCGATAATAATATCAGCAGCAAAGTTTTTGTTATCCAAGATTAACTCCAATTTAGGCACTTAATTCGCAAAACTAACCAACATGTTGTTAGTTTTAATGTTGTCGTAATTCAATTCCCGCGAAGTGTCTTTTTTTGGGCTTGTCCTGAAAAAACATAAGCTCTATGTTGTTTGTTATGGGTTTTATCAAATACTAACTCATTATAGGATAAACATTCAATAAGCAACATACAATATTCAATTTTCATTATTTCTACATATTCGACTTCGCAGTTTAATAAAATATCAACTATTGATTCGCATAATTCATTATTTTCTTTCAGCACTTATTGAACCAAAAGAACCAAACCCGTCCGAACGTGCTTTTCGGCGCGGGCGGGAGTTCAATGCTTCTTAGAATTTCCATAAGAATCTCTAAGCAGCAATTCTATTTCCTTAAGCAGATCCTGTGGTATTTCAACTCCTGAATTTTGTGCATGCATTAAATCACGATAAGCAAGCTCATACTTACCTCTCCAATAATAAATTAATCCACGGCCTTTATAAGCCAATACAATGTTAGGATTGAGCTCTATTGCCTTATTAAAATCATTGAAGCTTTCGTCAACATGATTTTGCCCAATATGAAGATAAGCCCTGTTAAAATATGCTATGGCATAGGTAGGTTCGACTTCGATAGCTTTTGTGAAGTGCTATGATGGTATGATTTTTTTTAGGTTGTTGGTCATTAAAAACAGGGGATTTAAGTATCTCCAATATAATCAGGAATACAAAACATGATGTTAAAATATGTATTATGATATTGACTAAATGATAACCAAACACATCATACTGATGCAGACTGAAATTTAAAGCGAGCGTAAATTTTGATAATGGTCGTTTGGAAATTTCTGTCCATTCGTTATTAGCAGCGAAATTTCCGGGATCTTTGATGTCATCGTTAAACAGAATATGTATGCCATCATCAAACTTATATTCTGCATGAAAAGTATTGCTGTAAATAACAAAACCTGCAATAATAAGGAATAGAATTACGAATAAAATATATCGTTTAGAAATAAGTTTTTTTATTTGAGCTAAGATGATCTTCAAGGATAAGTTATTTTAGTTTGGGAAACAAATTATTTGTCAAAGTGACCATCAAAAACTGATGTATCAAGATATACTTTTTCCATATAGCAAAATTAATACTTTTTTTAATACTCTTGTATCATTCTGAAATCAATTTCTATTTTTTTATCTTGACTTGCACATAACATTGATATTAAATAATACTTATGTATGCGTTTCAGTATATTTTATTTCTATCACATCAAAATAATATTTAGCTAAAAGAACAATTAAAAAATTCTCTATTATTTGCTTACAAAAATTATTCTTTATATTTTTGCTGGTAAATAGTTAAATTTTAAAAATCAATTTATACATCAAACGGGGTAAATCCATCCATACGAACCCATACGGTCTAACTTCGTGTCGTTTGCTTCGCTTAATATGAGTGTTATGAATCCGTATGGGCGGACAAGTTTTGTATATTTTGATTTGTTTCTTTTTGGTAGTCATTGTCCCGTTAGGGACTATATATTTATAGAAAATGGAATACACCCATAACAAAGTCCCATAGGGAAGTAATAAAAAAAGAACATGGCTAATACATAGCGCCATAAATGGCAAGTTACATGTTATTCAGCAATCGCTTACTAATTGTGGATTTGCAAAATAATTTTGTTTATTTAGCAAAGTTTTACAGGATAATAGTATATACACAAATGTATATTCAATTTGTATTTGCAGATGAGCTGTATATTTTAAAAGACATTCAATAATTTATCCCCTTTTTAGTATAAAAAGGAGTTAATTTACAATCGCCAAATGGCTAAAAAAAGAAAAGCTGGTAAATCAAATATATTCATGCGCTTTAGCCATGCATTTCCATTTGTGGCTTTATTAGTCTTTGTATTAATAATTTACAGCAACAGTTTCGATTGCTCTTTTCAATTTGATGACGAAACCAGCATCTGGAATAATAAAAAGGTAAAATCACTGAGTAATTTTGTTTCCTTCGACACATGGACCAATATAAATGAACGGCCATTATCTTATGTAACCCTGGCTTTTAATTATTATCTTGGTGGTCTGAATCCAACAGGATACCATTGGTTCAACGTTCTTGCTCATATACTTGCTGCTATTCTGGTTTTCCTGTTATCAAAGCTACTAATTGGTATAAGCCTAAAAGAACTTCCGGAAAAAAAGAAAATTTTTGTTGCGCTAAGTGCTGCTTTTATTTTTGCTGCCCATCCCATACAAGTCATGTCGGTTATCTACATTGTTCAGCGGATGTCCATATTATCCGGGTTGTTTTATATACTATCGGTGTTACTATATATAAAAGCAAGACAGTACCATATCAATAAAGGTATGGTATCAAAAACTACTTTGCTTTATTTTGCTACAGCTCTGGCAGGTATTCTGGCTTTATTATCCAAACAAAATGCGGTCACTTTACCAATTATGTGGTGGTTTGTTGAGTTGTATTTTATCAGGAATAAAGATCAAAAGGCTGCAAAAAAATACCTGATTGCTTTCGGTAGTATAATCTTAATTGGAATACTTTCAGTTGTGATAACCGATATTCTACCCAGGGAAACAGAGGATATTTCCCGGTGGCAGTATTTAATCTCCCAATTTAAAATACTTGTACTTTATTTTCAATTGCTTTTATTCCCCGTTGGGTTGAATATTAATCATAATATCCCCGTTTCTGATTCTCTATTTGGCATTTACGAGATCATTGGATTAGTTTTTATCATTTTTCTTGTCTTTATGGCAATCAGGTTTTATAAAAAACAACGCTTATTGTCCTTTGGTATCCTTTGGTTTTTTGTTAATATGAGCATTGAATCGAGTATCATTCCCATTACCGACTTAATGATGGAACATCGTATTTATTTGCCGATGTTTGGAATTGCTTTAGTGGTGGCTTATGGTCTGTTCTTATTACTTAAGCAAAATATTGTCAGGTATTCATTGGTAATGATTCCGATCATTATAATATTAGGAACTGTAACTTATCAGCGGAATTTTGATTGGAAATCAGTTAGAAGTATATGGACGAGCAGTCTGCAAGTTACGCCGGATAACCCAAGATCATTGGTTTATGTTGGCTTATCTTATGCTAAAGTAGACCAGAGAGTAGCCTTAAAATATTACAATAAGGCTCTTAAGGTCGATTCTGGATATTACCATGCATGGCTCAGTCGGGGGATGATATATTACAAACAAAGGAAATATCAGCAGGCAATAAACAATTTTAGCAAAGCTCTTGATATAACAGAAAGGCAGAAATACATTTTATTGTTGAGGGGGATTTCTTATCTGCAAACTAAGCAATACAAACCTGCATTAGTAGATTTAAACAGGTATATTAAAAAATATGATAATAATCCCAAAGCATATATTTATAGAGGAGAAGTGAATTACAACCTTAAAAATTATTCAGATGCTGGAGAAGATTTCATAAATGCGCTGGAAATTAATCCGAATATCCCTGAACTGTATATGAATTTGATTGAAGTATTTTATCGTACGAAAGACATTGAAAAGGGAAGGCATTACATAAAAATTGCTCAAGAGAATGGTTTTACTATTAAATCCGTATATTTGAACTTTTTTGATATGCAAGCAAAACAAACGAAATAAATTAATTTGAAAACTAATAAGAACATAAAAAAACTAATTATTATTCCTCTTTATAACGAAGAAGAAAGTATTGAATTTATATTGAATAGTATAAATACGAGCTATATAGATTGGGATATTCTTGTTGTTAATGATGATTCCACAGATCAGGCAGGATATCTGGCTGAGAAGTCAGGACTTGCCGATGTTATACACTTACCATACAACTTAGGTATTGGTGGTTGTGTGCAAACGGGGTTTAAATATGCTGCCAGCAAAGCTTATGATATTTGTGTGCAGGTTGATGGAGATGGTCAGCATCCGGTGGATAAAATTCAGGATTTAGCAGATACAGTCTTAGCTGGTGAAGCAGATGTTGTAATCGGATCTCGATTTAGTAAGAAAAATAACGGATTTAAGACCTCTTTATTTCGAAGAGTGGGTATTAAAATATTTGAATGGTTTAGTTTTTTGTTGATCAGGCAGAAGATTACAGATCATACAAGTGGTTTTCGTGCATATAATCGAAGGGCATTCTCTTTTCTCGCTGATAATTATCCCACAGATTACCCTGAACCTGAGGTAATTATCTTGCTGGGCAAAAATGGTTTCTCCATAAAGGAAATTTTCACTCAGATGCAAGAACGTCAAGGTGGCATTTCTTCAATTTCACTTACAAGAGGACCATATTATATGGCAAAAGTTATGCTATCGATGTTTATGGCTTCCATTCGTACTAAAATTATTCACCGTAAGAATATATATCATGAATATTGATCAAATACAAATCATTTCCATTGTTGTCAGCTTTCTGCTTTTTTTTATGCTAATTCTGTTAATAAGAAAGAAAAGGCTCAAAGAGGAGTATTCATTATTATGGATGTTTTTCAGTCTTGTATTTATTGACCTGTCCATTTGGCGCAATGGACTTGATTATTTTTCTTCCCTGTTGGGCATTGCATACCCACCTGCAGCCATATTTTTCATTTTGCTGATGGCGGTTTTTTTTATACTGATCCAGTTCTCCATTATTATTTCACAATTAAGCGAAAAGAACAAGACCCTTGCACAAGACCTGGCATTGTTAAAGTTTGAGTTTGAAAAGCTAAAAAAAGAGATGTTGAGTACAAAAGAAACAGAAGTTGAAAATCAGGAAGACATAAGTTCGTCAAAGACAGCTAAATAGTTGTTAATAGTTTCGTTAAGTCGAAATTCCTTTATTTGTTTTTTCTCCCATTTTCCCTGTTTGGCTATGTTCAGAGCGTTAACTAAACCCTGAGATGTAAAATCATTCATTAGTATAGATGCTCCACCAACTACTTCCGGTAATGCTCCCTTTCCTGAATGGATGACTGGAACTCTTAAAGCTACCGTTTCTGCAGCAGCGAAACAAAAACCCTCGCTATAAGATGGAATCACAACGCAACTCGAATTTAGTAATTCGGTTCTGAGTTGTTTTTTATTTAAGTGATGCATTAACAGTACATGTTCAGATAATTTATAATCAGAAATGATTGCTTTTACTTTACTAAAAAATGGTTTGGGAGTTTTAGGAATTATTAATTTGAGCTTAGTTTCCGGAAACTTAGAGTAAAACTTTTTTGCAGCCTTCAGTAATATGTCAATTCCCTTTGAAGGTCCTAAACGACCAAAGAAAGTATAAGTGAAAATTTCCGGTGGATTTAATTGATCTTTTTCAGTATTTTTATACTCAATTCCATTATAAATTCTGATAATCTTATTTTGATCTACTCCTTCATCAATCAATCTTACTTTTGTAAAATCCGAAACAGCGATGAATTTATCAAATGAAAATTTCAGAATAAATTGTTCATATGAATAGAATAGAAATTTACTAAAAGAACTAATAAATGGAAGCTTAAACCATAACTTACCCCAGGCTTCATGAAAAGTAATTATTGATTTTTTTTTCAATATTTTTGAAGCTAAAAAGGCAGGTAAAGCCGCATTATAAGAAGTAGTATGTATCAGATCAAATTTTCGGGCGTAAAAGATTACCCATGGTAAACTGAAAAATGTAAAAAAGTAGCGATTGTAAAAACCAAGTCGCCTGATTTTTACCCCATTAATTATTTCTTTCTTTTTTAACTTTTTATTAAAACGATTCGTAAGAACCATAACTTCATGATTGCCTTTAACTAAATTTTCAGTTAGACCTTTGAAGAGTTTCTCAACACCTCCAATGTTTGGATAGTAATATTCTAAAACAAAAAGAATTTTCATATCACAAATATACGAGAAAATTAAGTTCACGCAAAGTTTGCAAAGAAAAGTCTAAGTCCATAATACAATGCACATTAATGGTTTTGAGTTCTCTGCATGAAACAATATTAATAAGATTATAAATCATTATGTCATTCATCAAGTAAACCTATAAACTCTTTGGCAAATTTCTCCAATGAAAACCTTGAAGCTTGCTTTATTGCTTTTTCCCTTAAGCCAATTCTCAGTTCATCATTATTATTTATTAATTCCATTTTCTCCACCAGTTCATTCAAACTGTTGGGATCAAAGTAAAGTGCTGCATTCCCTCCCACTTCTGGCAAACTAGACGTACTAGATATGATACAGGAAGTTCCGCAAGCCAGAGCTTCAAGCACCGGAAAACCAAATCCTTCATAAAATGACGGGAATATAAATACCTCCGCTGAACTGTATAAAGCTGGCAGGTCGTTGCGTTTGACATATCCGGTTAATATGATGTCATTTTTGTAGGGGTGGTTATTCAATAGTTCAAAAAAGGATTTATTCTTCCATCCTGCCTTCCCAACCAGAACAAGCTGATTATCATTTTTTGTTTTTTCTTTGAAAAATTTGAATGCTGTCAGTAAAGTTTCAATATTTTTCCTTGGCTCAATCGTAGAAAGCGATAAGAAATATTTTGAAGAAATATTAAATTTTTTCAAAATATCTTTATTGACCACCGGTTTGAATATATCTTCAACTGCCGGATAAACAATTTTAACTTTGGATTCCGCCTCAGGTAAAAATTTAATTACATCATTTCTGGTATTCTTACTGTTTACCACAACCAGCTTGGCATTTCTTATAGTATGTCTAATGAAGAACTTCTGCAGACTGGCTGATAAAAACGGATGAAATTCCGGGAATTTCATGGGAGTTAGGTCATGGATAACACTTACTCTTTTCGTCTTTTTTCCGATAAAAAAAGGTCCAAAATGTGTAAGTTCAATATATATATCCGGCTTAAGTTTTCTAACCAGCCCGGGGATAGCAATAAAGTGTTTAAACGGATCCCTCTGAAGCTTTACCAGAGAAGGGACAACCAGATCAGAGGATGAACCGGATTTTTTCTTCTCCCTGATATAATAAATCGGATAATCGGGGAAGTATTTTTCAAAACCTAACCTTAAAAGTTTGAGATAATAGTGTATACCAGCATATTGTTTATCAAGTGGCTCGGCATTGATTAAGATACTTTTCAAACAGCGTATTATTTTTTTATGGATAATGAATTTCTATTATACTTTTACAAAAGTAAAAAAAAAGAATGAACAATTAATTTTTTTAATAATTAGTATAAAAGTAAAAAATCAATGAGTTAAATATTTTTTGTCAATCATTTGTCACGAACGCTCTTTTGAGTATGAAATTCCGGTTAAAACCCAGCAAAAATAGATATAGATAATAGCAATCACAGTTAGGCCTTCAACAGGTAAAACAATATGATAATTTACCTCCAGATGTTTGATTTCAGTCCAGAATGAGCGAGGAAGCTCTCTTGCTAAATTGAAAGGAATTGTATCATCAGGATAAATGCTCAGTAGATCAATGAAGCAAAGAACAATTATCACGATAACAATTAATCCGATAGTTATCAATTCAGGAAGAAAGCTCTTTAATTTTTTTCTTACCAATAAAACACTGCCTTTTATTGCGATTGGTAATAAACCATATACCAAACCAAGTTGATTCAGGATTATATCATTAAAATCAAAATATTTAGTGCCATCCGGATTCAGATAGAAATACTGGTAGCCTTCATCAAAAAAAGAAAATACAAGTCCCCAGAAAAGAAGCTTATAATAATTTCTGAACAACGGAAATAATAGAAAAGCCAAAACTGCATATTGCAGATAATGAATAGCCTCAATATAGTGTATGATCAACAAGGGATATGATAATGCGGTTAAAGTAAGGAGTATGATTAATGATGACAAGGTCAGGAAGTTGCAGTTTTTTCTGAGCAACCTGTACAAGTAGAAAAGATAAGCTGCAATAAATAACAAAGCAATGACCAGCGTGGCCATCTGGTAGGTTTGTCTGGAAAAATTCTCAAACAATTTTACGATTTGATTTCCAAACCATTCATGAGGTAGAACAACACATGAGAAATAAACTACAACTATAAGAATGTTTATTCCCCTGTTTTTGGATAAAAAGGTAATAAGATTGAATGGTGAAAGCTTATAATTCATTCTATAATGATATTAGTTAATTTAAATATCTTTTATTTACTTTCATGCATAAAGCCACAATCTTACAACCGTAGTCATGTATAAGGCGAATGTATAAAGTAAAAATACTTTCCTCAACCTATGATGATGTATGATCAGGATTAAAAAACTGATCAAATTGAAACAGCAGAAAATACGTACAAACCCATAAAAATCAACAAATATTTTTTCTGAAAATAATGTTGAAACTGTAAGTAAAAATAACCAGGAAAGCGCTAAAATAACTAAATTACAATTATTACTTTTCATCATTTTATAAATATATCTTGAAATATAACATATTAAGGAAATAATCCAAATAAGATATAAAATAATCATAATCAAAGCAGTAATATCAAAAAATCCATTTAATGGTAAATTATCTAACAATCCTTGATATATACCATAAAAGGGAAATGTAAAGTTTTGAGAGCCAACAAATATGTTCACAGTATTATATTTGTGGTTCAAAAAAATTCTCCATAATATAAACAATATAAAAGGAATAGAAAATAGAATAATTCTTATCAGTATTTTTTTTGAATAGCGCTGATTCGAAAATAAAAATGAATAACATTCAAATAACATAATTGGAATGATAAATAAAATTGAAGTTTCTTTTGTAAAAAATGCAAAAAGCATAAATAATGAAGCTAACGCATATTTTTTTTTGAATAGAAAATAAAAAATCAAAATAACAAATAAAGATTCAAGGCATTCAAGGAGATCTCTACCTAAACCAATGTATAAACCGGAGAATAAAATTGGTATAAGACTATATGCAATATTTTGATTAAACTTTTTACAGAAAAGAAAAAATATATACCAGATCAATAAAATTGCGAGGCTATTAATTAATACCATTACGATGGGAATCAACGAAGTATTCCCGAAAGAAAACATCCAGCAAAATATAGGGTAAAGAATCCTTTGTGTTCTGTAACCAGGATTATCAAATTTAATTCCGTTAGATTCTTTACTGAAATCAAATGGATTCAGGGCTAATTTATAATAAAACTGCCCATCATAACCAGAATTGTCATTAATGTAAATGCTGTCCTGAATATTTCCTGAATCAACACAAACACTACCAGCAACAATAAAAAAGCTAAAATCCCTATCATTAATCAACCGTCTTCCCAATAAAGGAAACAAGATAAGACATATAGCAATTATGAATACAAATTTTATATTTCCTAAAAAATTGAAGTTATTGGAATACATGTTAGTTTAATTTTTTTCAATCAAATCTTTCTTCAATAATCCTTATGAGTTCTTTTACATATTTTTCCCATGAAAATATTTTAGCTTGTTCAATTGCAAGATCTTTTATTTTCATTTTAAAATCATGATCAGAAATTATTAAAAGCATTTTCTTATAAAGTTGGTCTGAAGAACCGGGATTAAAATATAGAGCAGCATTTCCGCCCACTTCTGGTAAACTTGATGTATTGGATGTAATACATGGCGCACCACATGCTAATGCTTCCAGCAATGGAAATCCAAAACCTTCATAAAAAGATGGATAAATAAAAGCTTCTGCTTCCGAGTAGAATATTGGCAGCTCTTCCCTGGTAACATATCCGGGTAAAATAATATCTGTTTTAAAAGGATGCTTGTTAAGTCTTTTATAAAATTCACCTGATTTCCAACCCTTTCCTCCAACTATTATAAGTTGATATTTTTGGTTATCCTGTATCCTAAACCTTTCATATGCGTCAAGCAGAGTAATAAGATTTTTTCGTGGTTCTATAGTGCCCACATATAGAAAAAAGGGTTTATTGATCCCATATAGCTCAAGAACCGATCTGTTAAATGTAGGTTTAAAGAGTTTATCCTTTCCAAGGTAAATATATACAGTTTTATTTTTCGCTTGAGGTGAATACTTTATCACGTCATTTCTAGTGTTTTGGGAGTTTGTTATGATAAGATCTGCCCTTTTTAATATTCCAGGCAAAAAAATTCTCTGAAGCATTTGACTGTGAAAATGATGCCATTTAGGGAATTTTAGCGTTGTCAGATCGTGAATAACTGTAATTCTTTTAATATGCTTTGGAAGATTAAACGGGCCAAAATGAGCAGGTTCCAAAACTGCATCTGGCTGTAGTTTTCTATTCAACAATGGTAGCAAAACAAACATCCTCAATGCACGATATCCCGGAAGATTATATTCTTTGCACAATATTGAATTTTCAAAGCTAATTTTCCTATTTCTTCCATCTCTGATGATTGTGAAGTTATATTTATTTTGATTTTGCAGTTCCTTAATTATTTCGCGTGTGAACACGTGAATACCCGCATTCTGAAAATCTAATGGATCTGCTA